>NZ_JBBHKR010000061.1:0-16311 GCF_037389425.1 Stygiolobus sp. CP850M | reverse complement strand
AAAGTCACTTTAGGAGCTATAGTTAAATGTATAACTGGCGTTGGTTGTGCATCAGCCTCAGACTTCTTCTTATTATAATGAGGTGTAATTACGTCTGGTACAAATAAGAAATTCTCAGACCTAGTAGGATAAGCATCCGTAAAGTTTACATTACCCTCCCTCTCCTCATTACCGAATATCTCCTCAGCATTTTGCTCGCCTAGTTTATCCTCAATATGACTTCTCACAATACCTTTAATTTCAGATGCAGGTATGTAAGGCAAGTTCATATAAGGATCGAAAGAAATCCCAGAGTCAAAAATCAGCTTACCTAAAGAAGTTGAAACTCCTATTAAAGCCCTCGTCTTAGTAGTTATCTCAACGTCTACTATAGTGTATTTTAACGACTTTAGTATTTCTTTGAGATTATCAAAATATTTCTTTACTTTTTCACCGTCTAATTTAAAGTTCCTTGAGACAAGTTCAGCTATTTCCCTCTTAAATAGGCTTTTCTTCTCTTCGACATCTTTTAGGATTATAATGTGATACTTTAATAGTGGGTTATTAGCACTATATGAATGGTTATTTGAAAGAAATTCTCCAAAGTTATTGTATACTACGCTAGTCAAACTTAATGCAGAGAATAAATTAATATCTTTTGCATATATTAGCTTGTTTATAATATTATCGAATATTAGATTGACGTGGTTTAACATTTTCACTCACGCAATCAGCTAAAGTTTTAAGATCTTTACATATCTTATTGTAATTTACCTTAACTGGATTATTTGTAATGTATTCGATATATGATGGAATTAGTAGATATGTTAAAAGGAAAGTCTTTCCGTTATTCATAGTTAATATTTTAAATCTTAAGGCCGATGGCCTACGTTTTTTACAGTCAAAAATCCCAGAGTATTTTGCAAGCCATGAGGTAAAATCGGAGCTGTTGCGTATTAACGATTTTAAGTAATAAGTACATTGCTTACTACGAATAACACTTTTTTCGTTTGCCCTATTTCCACAAAATAATACTAGAAACGCAGGGTAATTCTGAATAAGTTGGATGCATTTTCCTTTTTTTATAACTGCTCTTGATACGGTATCAAGTATATATTTTACTTTATTTGGGTCAGCTTCATTTACAAATAGGACATGTTCTAGAAATGATCCTAGAGTAAAATAAAAGTGTACCATGTTACTGCTGAAATCAACTTTTTCTAACCGATGTTTTTCATCCGGGAAAGGAACCTTGTATTCTATGTCATGAATTAGTTGTACTAATATATCTTTAAGCTCTTTCTCATTCTCTACCTTTAAAATTTTATTAATATGACTTTCTAAGTCACTGCATACTCCATCATAACATTTTGCATAAACTATTGATAAACTCCCAAATCCCCTGCTGGTTTTCCTACCAATTCCTCCTAATAGTATAAAAACTAATAAACTATATAATGCAAACTTAAGCTTGCTTTCAAAATTTTGCTTATGCTCACGACTCTTATCTAGATAGATATTAAGAGTGAATGTAACTTCTTGCTTAATATTAAAGTATTCTAAATAATTAGTAATTAGATCACGCAAGATTTTCTTAATTACTTCCTTATTCGAAATTTTTGTATCTATTTTAATACTCTTAAAACCTGAGAGTTCGAATCTAAGAAGTTTATTTTTATATACTAGATCCTTGATTTTATCTACATCTAAATTAGATTTAAAAGAAATGGATATTTCAGTTGAGCCTTCTATTTCGATAATTAGCCTATTATCTCTAAAGTCCAAATTCACTTTTACTTCCTTATTTTTCCTTAAGTAATCTATCACTTTATCTAACTCAACATTAGATAGTTCAAAATGATTATAACTTCCCTCATCAGTTATCACCTCTAACCTCACTGTAGACTTCTTGTTTTCACTTCCGAAAACGTCCTCAAATAGCTTATCTATTGACTCATAAGTGTAAAGCTTTCCTTCTTTCACATAACTTACTGTATTGAATAAAACCCTATTCCACCACCTCCACAAACCCTTAATTTCAGTAGGCCTAACGTTCTCTTCATAAAATTCGTTTATACTATGCCTATTATAACCTCCGGTTAACGGATAAATAGCCTTTAGCCTAAAAGACATTAACAACTCCTCCATTTACCTCACCTCTATTATAGCCTCAGCCAACCTCTTTATTGCCATTAAATACCTCTTTATTCTGGCGGAAATTATAGGAGACAACTCATACAACTTGCCTATGAGTTCTAAACGGTTATTCTCAAGTTTATCAATTAGAAACTTTTTATCTATAATGTTTCTCTCAGACAGATAGTACAGAATGACAAACAAATAGGCCATATAAGAAGCCTCATCACTACTACCCAGATCAATGCTCTTTGAAGAGGAAGAATTTAATAGTGAGATTAGTTTATTTATCTTTTTATCATTCTCTAGCCCAGCTTTTGATATTATGTAAAACAATGTGGGGATGAACCCAGAAGTATATATCTCCTCCACCATATCCCTAGCCCTACTCCTAAATTTACTTTTAGCTTCACCTTCTAGAGAATTTAATACCTTATTGAACGCGTCAAGAGCCAACTTATAATCATCATAAGGCATCTTTTCCCCACCTTAACTCAACTATTCCCTTTCCTATGGTCTCCTTACCGCCAAGAATAACGTATTTCAGCTTCCTTAAATTACAGCTAACAAATACTGCATTCTCCTTACTTTCCTTGCCTAAAAATGCAGAAAAGAAAATAGTCTTCATCGGTACGTATTCCTCAGACCACAAACCACCGGTTACCACAGTTTTCTTATCCTTATCTATCCTTATCCTCCTAACCCTAATTAAAGACCTATTGATTACCTCCTTCCCTATAGAATCTTTTAATACCAGTAATGGAACATCATCACTTTCCAACCCTTCCTTGTTTACCTCATCGCTTACTAGGTTAGTTATGTTGGAAATTTTAACGTCATGAGCCTCCTCCAATTCAACGTGAAAGTCCTCATTTAAAATAGCGGTCTTCAAACTGCTGCCTAGCGTAATGTTCTTTCCTTCATTACGAAGTATGCATTTAATAGCATTTTGCAAATTACTGAAGGAAGCGTTAGACAATTGAGAAATCGAGTCCAAATACAATTTAACCTTCTTTAAGAGCTCATATGTGGTAACGTAAACCCAAACGTGAGGTTTTGCGCTATTGATTTCGATAATCCTTGAAGGTATAGCAAAAAGTATTGCGTCCAAAAAAGTACCTAATGAAGCTTCCTCAGGGTTTTCATCCTCGCCTAGTACCTTATAAATCACGTCTCTTTTATCTGGAAATTCCTTTAGAAGAAATGACTTTATGGCGCCTTTCAAGCTAGAAGCGTAAATTGTTGGATAGCCTAACTCGTCCCTCTGAAAAGGCAAGTCTATTTCCTCATCTACAGATGAGCCAGAACCTACGTGAAGATGGGTAATAGCGTAAATAAAGAACGGTTCAGAAAAAGTGTAATAAGGCATAGAGGTACCTTCCAATTTATATACTATAATAATTGACTATATCATTAAGTTTCTCTACTAGGTTATTGATAGCATCATCATTATGAATGTCATATAGATCAGTAATTCCTTCTATTTTCTTCTTATTATCAATTTTTAAGGAACGATAATTAGTTTTTCTTACAGGGTTTGGTTGAGTTATTAAATCAGTTATTAAATTAATCTTTATGTCATTCTGAAGATCAACTTTAGATTTCCTCATAAAGTATAATTTGTTCATTACTTCAGCTTTGGAAAAAATAATTTCTTGTTTAGATAGTCCTTGAGCAAGTTGCTTTATTTCACCATTTATGAGAATTCCTTTAACATAATCACAAGGGTCTAATGTATGAACTAACCCTAAACTATTTTCATCTATAGCATATCCGGTAAGAACTAAAATATTATTAATATCAACCTTATTCTTATTTTCCTTATTCTTATTTTCCGTTATTTTAGTAATATGTTTATTACCTAAAATTTTAATATTAATAGGGGACCTATTTTTACTTAAAGTTAGAGTTTGTTCATTATACTCATAGTTTACATCATTTACTAATGGGATGAAGACGTATTCATCGACAGCGCCACTTGCCATAATTTAGAGTATATTTCATAATATATAAAAATAACAGATTCCATAATACGATGTTATCCCAAGGGAACTTCACATGCTTTTCCTACGGAAATCTATATAAACTATTCACGTCATTAGGGCGGTAAAGTACTGTAATATAATATAAAACTTAATATATATGTTTATCTTTACGGATATAATCAGATTAATAATATATTATGGTAATTAATTCATTTATTAATTTTATAATAATAAATAAAATTAAACCTATCCGCCTATGCAGTAGATTAGATCAATTATCAAATCTATATTATTCAGTAATATTCGCTAAGTTCGACTAATAAGATAGTAAAAAGAGTTTACACTCACATATTCTAATTAGAATATAATAACTAAAGGACACATTAGGTATATTATAGAAGATTACAACAATAATTATGTAAAAAATACAGAGTTTGCTTTAAAGAATTCTTTTAAACTTGACGCTGATGTCACAGTAGAGAGTAAGTACAAGGTCTCAATATCCTTATAGGAGAGAAGATAATAAATAGCAGTTTACGTTTTTCTCTTACGTTCAAACAATTTCTTTATCTTCAGATGCTTGATAAATACTTTTTGTCAACCTTGCTATCCTCTTAGCTCCAAGGTTCAAACCCGTGAAATACTTGAACAAAAGAACAGTAAACAAGGAAAAAGCCTTCAACACTATAAAACCCTTAATCCTAAGCCAAGTTAGGAAGGAACCCTTCTAAGATCTTAAGCTCCCTAATCAAAACCTCAACATCCCACCTATTCTCCCAAGTAGTTACAATATCCTCAGCAGTATCATTAACATCTGTAGAGAGGAAATACCTCCTACCTACGTTGTGGGTCGCTTCAGAATTATACAAAATTTTCAAGTAATTATGCAGAGTATTACTTGTGGAAAAGAAGAACACTAGGGATTGGAGTACGATGAGAACGTGGTAACTAGACACAAGCTAATGATCCCCTTCTACGTCTTCGAACACTAGTGGGAATTACTCCAGTGGGAGAACAGATATGCTAAGACCAAGTATAAGGCACCAAAGGAGTTCAACGACTAGCATTCCTACACTTGTTCTTAGCCCACAGAGTAGAAGGAGTATTAAGCGCTGGTTGAAATGAAGATAATACCGACAAGTCTTGATTAACGATATGGGAAAGGGTAAGAAACATGAATATTAATTCCCCTGAAGCGAGTGACGAATCTGTGGTACTGGAATAAGCACAACAAGAGGAGGACAATAGTAGTAAAGTGGGGCAAAAGGAGGGATTCAAAATTCCTTAAGATTGAAGTAGTTATGAAAAAGGACGAGTTCAGGATAGTAAGCGCTGAGGTGACGAGTAATTTGGACGAATCTGCTTCAAATACTGTAAAGGACTTGAAGGAAAAGGGTAAGGAAGTTAAGAAGTTCTAGGTAAGGCTTATGATGACGAGATTTATAATCTTAGTGTTGTTGTTCCTCCAGGGAAGAACGCTTTAGGTGTGGCCATTCCGCGATGAGAATGTTCGTGTTTTTTGAAGTTGGGTTATGAACGTTGGCGGGATGAGAAGGATTAGTTAAGGTGGTTGGTTGAGTCCTTGTTCTCTGCTGTTAAGCATTTGGTGAGTCTGTTAGGGATACGAGTTTTGCTGGTCAAATTATTGATGCTAAGCTGGTTTGGCTTATGCTTGGATGATGTACATGGCTAACCTTGTTGTTGGTCAGGGCTAAGGGCTTTGAGGTCAAGAAGTAATATAGTAAATTATTTAGGAGAGATATTATTTTCTATAGAAAACATATTTTTACTGTATCCTTCTAATGAGATTTATTGAACTAATCCACAAAGCGTAATAACATATAATCTTTATAATCTTTTTATTGTAAACGCTCAATATATAGATATTTGTAGTTAAGTGCATTTATTCTTTATTATATGAGTGCTTTAATCCAATCTATGTATTAATAAACCTAAATATCCCTCAATAAAATGAGGTATTCCAAAAGGGATACAAATATTACCTACTCCATTACATTCGCCTATATATGCACTTATCTCTTTATTTATATCGCACTTTTCTTTTGAAAGTTTATAGAACGCTCTTCCGTTTCCGTCTAAAATTATGTATTTATTTCCCTCTTTAGCTACAATTATCGGATCCTCTGTTAACTTGCCTCTTCTCTTACCGTGATTCTTTCCCTCTTCACAAATTTTTCCTTTTTATTTCTTCATTTTTCACAATTTCTTCAATATCCTTGTATTTATACCCTGGAAAACATTCTATTTTAGTTGAGATTATAAGACCTTTTAACTTAAGGCTATCTTCTTTCCACGTACAAGATCCAGCAGTTATCTCCTTTGCTATGAACTTCCTCTTAAACATTAAACTCAACCCATAAAATAAATCATAAATCTCCTAACAGTCCTCTTCTATTCCTTTCTTACGCTCATAGCACTTTTTGACTAGCTCGTCTATATTAATTATATCGGGGGTTTTATCGCGAGTTAATGATGCTGGTTCGTGCAATATATAACTTTTTACAACCTCTAATCTCGACTCTTGAGTTAAATGCTCAGGATATTTTGTTATCATACAAATATTAGAGGTGTAAATGTAATAAATATTTTTTAGATCATGCTTAAGCTTCGAATATTCAACATTCAGAATTTTGTAGAGGATGTATTTGTCCTAATCTCATATGTAAATACTCTGAGTAAGTAAAGTATGTCCTTTTCCTTAATTATAAAATGTAAGATATGCTACATTTTAATAGTAGTGAATTCTTCTAAGACACGAGCAATTGCTTTGAATAACTCGTCATACGTCTTTTCAGTGCAAGATTCTTTCATTTCTTTTTGTACGCTCTTAAATATTTCCTTGTATTTTTTACAACACCCTTCCCCTGTAAACTTACTTATATTACTCTTACAGATTTTTATAAGGATAAAATCTTCGATACAGCAGTAAAAGCCAAGAAAGATAAAATACATGAAAAATTTCTTATTTCCTATACTACAAGTCAGCTTATATATGTCGAGATCTTCTGCGATTTTTTCCGTAGCAGAAATGGAAATCCCATACTTGTTTGCTAATTTGTTAACATCGTTCTCGCAATCAGAAGAGCAGTGTTCTTTATCAACAAATATAATATAACCTAAGGAAAACCTTGTAACGTCCTCTTTAATGAACTTTAATACTCCGTCAATTCCAGTGTTAATAGTCCTTCCCTTACCTTTTCTACCGCTTTCTGGAATGAACAATGAGATTTGGCAATATTTATCTTTGTTTTTCTCAATAGCATTTTTAATTATTTGCCTATCAAAATGCCCATCTCCAAAAATTATCTCAATTTTAGCTTTTTCAGTGAACTTCATTAGATATTTTTAATGCTGTATATCTTAAATCTTCATAATCCATCCTATCCAAGACTTCTTCCGAAGACAAGACTTCGTATTTACCGTCATTGATTAATATAAACCTAACATTGTCAGAGCGCTTTTCTGCTAAGTATGCATAAACGTCACTGCTCTGCGTGGTTATTAATATCAGATCTACGTCCAATTTCAGTAAGAAATCGTAAAATTGTTTAAGCAATTCTGGATGTAAGGCAAATCCTTCTAAGTCGTCGATGAGGATAATCTTAGGCTGATAAACGACGTAAGACAATATGAAGTTTAGCAAGCTTTTATAACCGTAACCTAACTCATTAATTGAAACGTCAGTCTTATCGTTAAATAATACTCTGAGCTCATTACCCGCAGATAAATAAACATAGAAAATGTTAGGGTCAAACTCACTTAATAGCTCGGTAACTTTGCGTAAAATCGATGGCTCATAAGTAACTGTAGGGTTGGCATTGCTAGAATATATTAAAAGTATTCTAGCGTCACCAATCCGTGTTGAGGAAGCATCAGAAAACTCTATCCTATAATATTCATTATTCAAAAATAGTTCAGTTTCAGCAATTTGATCAGATATCCTACCTCTGAATGCCCTTATTTTACTTACGTTATTTGTATCTAGCATTGCTATTGCCTCCAATACGCTAGTTTTTCCTACGTTGTTCTTGCCCATGATTACGCCGATTTTAAAATTAGGTAAAATCATCTTAAAATCGCTAAGCCTTCTATAATTCCTTATTCTAACACCTATGCCCAGATTACTTAATTTTCCCGGCAATGATAACACGTAGTCAACGTTAACATAAGGTGAGTCGTAAACCCTTACAAATCTACCTTTTCCGTATCTATAAATCCACGTTGAGTAAAGCATTTCTCCACCTCTTTCTTTTTCAGTTATACTTATTGGTATCAAAGACGGGTTAGCTCCAACCGGTCTCCAAGATTCCTTAGGGTTATATTCTAAAATTTCCCCCACGATAGTGTTTTCACTATTTTTAGACATCGGCTTACGCTCAAAGTTTTTAGGCACAAACGGGAACGGGTTTCCTTTACTAAAGATTTCTTCTTTTACACCGTTTTTATCTACGTAATAAAAGGGAGTATCTCCTACCCAAATTACCGTACCTCCTCTTTCCATAAATTTGAAAATATCCGTCTCGTTTATCGGCTTGTTCGGGTAATCGTATAATGTGTAAGGTATAACATCAGTACCGAAAATTAGGAAAGCTCTTTCCCCACGCGAACTGATCCACTCAATTACTGAGTTATAATTAAGGACAGGTAAACGCACTTTGTGTTTGCATATTTCGTCTGTCCAACTATATACTTTACCGCAGTAGACCGCTATTTCCATAATAACAATCTCAGAGGTCGATATAAAAAGCTTTTATTCAGGGAGCTTTCGGTATAAAAACCTTTCCTTAAAAATTGAGCATAGTCCACACTACTTTTGCAATAAAACCTGCTTTACTCACTAGCGTTAAACTGCCTATTCATAGTGCAGTTAATTTATCTTTTGATACGATTACCCCTATTACCCCTACCTCTTTATCACACCTATGTGCGTGAATTTTGTCACAATGTTCAGTCCGATGATAGGAGCTTGTCACGCCTCTTGCCGAAGATTTCACTTCAATTTCTAAGTCGACCATGTTTCCCCAGCTGAGGAGAGTATTATTCTCCTCGACTAGTAAAACCTATATAGGGGTGCCCGTAACGGAATTAGAAGTAATTAAAAGTAAGGAAAAGTTACGCCACAGGTAAACACTTTTATGCAACACCACTTGAAAAATGAGAAGTTTTGTATACCAAGTGTAATAATTGGTAAAACCTCCAGTTGTGTACATCTCGTTAAGTATATTTTTGTCCTTAACTAGGTAATTTATGATGGAAGAGTTAATAAAAAAAGCTGAAGAGATGGGAATTGATGTTGAGGATTTAATAATTACAGCAATGTCGAGGAAAGACCCTCAAGAGGGAATAAAGCTTAGACTTACCCTAGCTAGGAAATATATGGCCGAGGCCGAGGAGTACTTAAAGAAAGGCGATTCGGTACAGGCTTCTGAAAAGGCGTATAAGGTTGCTGAGGAAGTTATTAAAGCTTTAGCGGAGAAGTTTAATTTGCCAGAGTATCAACAAGCCGTTAAGGAAGGGAGATGTTATGCTTACACTTTAGGTAGTGCGTCGGCCTCTCTGTCAAAAATGTTGGGTGAATGGGTAGTTAATGGGTGGAGTAGTGCATATTTCCTTCACGTTTGGGGTTTTCACGAGTCTAAACTCAGTGTAACTGATATAATCCCTTACCTAGAAGGGGTTAAAAAATTGCTAGAGAACGCTGAGAAGGTAATTGGGAGCTGAAATCACAATTATCTAAATCCAATTTTTAGACAGTTCATTGATCTCCTAACTATATCTGTATTTAAACTGGGATTTGGGCTTCATTGAATTTTCATGAATTTGTATCCAATTCTCAGCCCTTGGGCTTCAACAGAATCACGGAGCATTGCCCCGTTCATACCCCTCCGTCCCTCTAGCGGGATAACCCCGACCCACCTACTCTCAGTGGGAGTAAAAAAGAGGTGAAAACCCGCACATCTTGAGGTATATGTTTAGAGATGCGTTTAGTTGTCTATCCAGAAGAACTTCACCGCTTTCCAAGTACCCAGCGTTCACCTTGAAAACCTTAATCCCCCCACCCTCGTGAGCAGAGCCGTCATCAGGTAGGGGTTAAAAACTTTGATAACCATCTCCACTACTTGCTTTCCCTTCCTCAACTTCTCACCGTTAAACGGGTTGATAGAGGAAGTGTAGGACTCAGAAACCTCATCAACGTCTATCGGCTGAGTTTTCAACATATCCATGAATTTAACAACACTCCACTGGTGAATCCTTTACTGATGACGAAATTATAGTAAATGAGAGCAGCGATAAAATTGTGGCTAAAATTGTTCTCTATCACTTATGACGTCGTTAGATGTAGGTAACTCGAAAGGTAAACCTTTTTTAACCATTTTTAGGTCAATTCTTTAACTCTCTTTTTCCTTTCTATTTCTACTACAGCCCTATTTATGCCGTATAGTATAATTAAGTTAAATGCCTCGTTCTTAGCCAAACCCTTTCAACCATCTGCTTGGCTATTTCATAGTACTCATCTTTTAGTTTTAAAGTACTATCTTCATACTTTTATCATACTAACAAAGTAATATGATGCTTACTTCAGTTAAATGCAATATAAGCTGATTACAGAGAAAAGGAGGATTAGGGGTGTAAAGCCTCTTCAAGGGATGGATAGCCCCCTTATACTTCTTTTTCTAGTTTCTTTTAATGGCTAGGAAGGTTAAAGCGATCAGAGCTACTGTTTAAATGAAGATAGCTACTATCAATAGAAGGATTAATCCCTGAGTAGCTCAATTATCATGCTATGGACATAATATCTATTTTCTCTTTAACAGAATAAACTTTAGGCTAGGCCGATAAACTTCCTAATTTAGTTGGACAGTTTTCCACATGGTATCACTTCCGGTACTAACGTGTTGGTAAAATAATATAACCAGCGATAGGTGTTAGTTATGATATCCATATTTCTCTCGATGTATTCCTTGACCTTGTCAACGTCATTAGGGTTAACCACAAATACAGTTACGTATCTCACATTATTAGCACTTAAATTCAAAGACCTCCTCACTTGAGTGTTTATAAATGCTACGCAAAAATTCATCTTGTTTAGTAACGTAGGAAGATCCCTGCCCTGCATTGCTGTTAATTCAATGATTTTAATTATCAGTTCGCCTTTTGCATCTCTCACTATTTCGATAGCATCGCAGTGCTCACGTGAATTAATGCCGATCTCCTCTAAGTTACCAGTGTAAAATTTTCTTAAATTCTCATCTTCTACTTTATTTAGTCCCCTAAAAGCCTCTTCCATGTCTATAAAAAGTAACACATTATCGTCTTTTATGAAAAACTTGCAGCAATTTTCCTCAAGTACTCCCTTCTCGACCTTTAAACTTACCATAATCTCTCACCTTTGTTCGAACGCCTCTAATAGGATTTCTTAACTCGAGTAAACTACGTCACTTTTGCCCGAACAATCTCTTCGAATGAAGTGATGAAAACCACCTAAACTCCTTTTCCAATACGTCCTTAGTACCAGGCAAACCCCTCACGACATAGTCGATACTCACATCCTTAACCTCTCCCTCGGTAAAGTGATATACTTTAACCTTAACTTTTTCATTAGCCTTTTCTACGGCTTCTGCTAACGCCTCGTAATCCTTCACTTTCAAGTCCTCAAACAAGTCCTTTAACTCCTCCTTAGTGGGCTTTAACATACTCAGGTGGGCGATAGTGGAAACTATAGTCTGGCTGTGAGTAGAAATCACGATACGGTTAATTGAGGATAAAGCGTAAAGAACCATACCCATTAGTAGTTGTAATTCCTCGTGTAGTTGTGTTTCAGGTTCTTCAAACAAGACCAGGCTCTCTTCCTTTACCGAGAGCAAGAAACTTACGATCTCTAGTATTGAAGCTGAAACGTACTTCCACGGTATTTTCTTATTTTCCTCAATGTAAATTAAGTTCCCGCCAACATTTGCTATCTGTCCCTTCAATAGCGGTTTTATTAAGTTGAATACTTTCTCGTTGTATTTAGTTAAGCCCTCGAAGTATTCCGTCAGATAATTAGGTCCTGTAATTTTAAACGGGGAGGAGGCTATTGCCATTATAAATCCTCTAATAACTGCTTCCAACCACGAAGAGGGGGAAGGCGATGCCGACGTAGGAGAGTTCAAAATTTCTTGTAATATAAACTTCTGAAGCACTAGGAGAGACCTACCGTAAGGAATGTAAACAACGCCGTTGATTCCATTTTTGCTTAGAGACTCGTTAAACCCTATGCAGTACTGGGAGTTTACTAGCTGTTCTGCAATATTCAACATAATAGTGGAAATAGACGAAAGGGTTTCGTTATCCTTTAAGCAGGTTTCACTTACATCAGAGACATCAACCTTAACTTCTCCTTTATCACCGTTGACACTGATTTTGTAAATTGTGTTACTAAGGGAAAACCTTAAACGTTTCATATCCTCATCACTACACGTTTTCGGAAAAAACATTGGAGGTAACGTTGATGGTCTGTACTCCTCTTCATAACTCAGTTTTTGAGTAAGTATGAAATCCAAAACGTTTATAGGTTCTAGTTTAAACTCCCCTTCTGGTAATGAATCACTTATGAAACTCTTGTAGTTTTCTTTCGTTCCCTCTCTGTCGATAGTGAAGTGTAGGAGAAACAAATTATCCTTTACCTCAATGCTGTCCTGCTTTAGCTTAATGAGATTGCCTGGACAGTAAAGGGAATAAAATAACGCTTTCATAGCAGTGCTTTTGCCAGTGTTGGGCTTTCCAACGAAAAGCGTGATGTCACCTAACTCGATTTCACCGTGCTTTATGGGACCTAGATTAGATAAGTATAACTTCATAGTAATACAAGCTCCGTGAAGGATTTTAAACCTTGGCTACTACTGACTCATAAATTTTTGTTAATGTAGCCGTGATGGGCTGAATCCTTTTTCACGTTGATAGAAATCTTTTTGTCTGTTTGTAACAAACTTTTGTTAATAAATGATAATCTCTCACGCCGATGTGGGCAAAAGTGTGGGAGTGATTACGGAGATGTGAGCCCCGTGCTGTTGGGCTCGAAGGAGTCCCATGACCCACTTGTGGTTGAGGGCTAAGTCCCTGCACTTGATCATGATTGAACATAAAATGATTGAAATGAAAATGTAGGGACAAACGGTGTAAAGGGGGCAATGTCCCCGTGACTCCGCTGAAGTCCAAGGGCTGAGGATTGATATTAAATAATATGAAATCCTATGAAGCCCAAACCCTATAGCTTAATGCCAGAAAATATTAAAGCGTAAAGTCATCAACAAAGCAAGAGCTTTAAACGAGATTTCTTATTGTGTCATGTGATAAAAAGATTAAAGATAGAAAACTTCAAGAGTTACCGTGACAGTGAGTTTGAGTTTGGGAAAGTAAGTATCGTTGTAGGGCCTAACGGTTCTGGTAAAACTAATCTTGTCGACGCTTTTAGTTTTCTAAAGCAACTTATAAGACCTCTATCTTACCCACCTTATCCCTTCATTCGATGGGGAGATTACAAGAACGTTGTATTTATGCAAGATGAGAATTTGGACATCTCCTTTGAGATCGATGGTGAATATAAGGGTAAAGATTACCATTATGAGATTTCGCTAAATAAGTTGCAGATAAAAAAGGAAATTATAAATTTCGACTCTTACAGCATGGAAAGAAGAGGCAACGTAATAAGATATGAAAATAAAGAGATAACAATTCCTCCTAATTTAAGTGTATTTAACTTATTTTTTGCACAACCTCTAATAGCATTAAATCTCAGTGCCACCCTTCCACCTGAACTCTTTAATTTCATGACGAATTTCCTAAATGACGTAGGAGTGTTCAGAATAGTTCCTCAAACAGCAGTATCTCCAGTCTATTTCACATTCCCAGAAGCGTTAGATGAAAACGGTCGCGGGTTAGTTAAGGTGATAAGCAATAACTTGTCTAGAATTAATGAGACTAAACAAGTTTATGATTTCTTAGTTGAAAACAACATCTCTCTAAGACCGGTTTTCACTGAGGACGGAAATATAAGACTACATTTCATTGAAAAGAGTGAAAACAACAACGAGCTGATTTTACTGCCCACATCAGTACCTGACGGTTTTATAAAAATGTTGACAATCCTTGTAGCTGTGTATCTGTTAAAAATGTCGACAATCATTATCGATGAAATAGAGAACTCCCTCCACCTTAAGTACATTGAAAGACTAGTTGATATAATGCGATATTCCGACTCACAGTTCATAGCAACTACACATTCGCCACTAATTATCGACTTCATGGATCCTTCAGAAATAATAATTCTTGATAAAGAAAGAGGAGAGACTAAAGTTAATAAAGTACAAGAGCCGGAGAAATTGAAGGAAAAGTTAACTGAGAACGGTATCTTGTTAAGTGAATGGTTGTTATACTAAGTGAAAAATAATGAAAATAATTCTAGCAATTACAGAAGATAAATACGGTTGCAGTGCAATCGCTGAATTAATCAGAAAACTTGAAGAGAATAAAAAGATAGAAAATGAAATCAAATTAGATTGCCATTCTATGGGTGGAAAAGGAAATATAATCTCTGCAAAGACGGTAAGAATTGTAAAAAGTTCCATTTTTAAAGGATACAACAAAATCATGATCTTTGTGGACAGCGATAATGAAGATTCCCAAATACTGGAAAACAGGATACAGCAGTTATTAGATTTTGCCTTGACTTCAAGGCTACACCTAACGAGAAATCCCATAACTGCTGTAGGATAAAAGATATGTTAAAAAGAAATGGTGTAGATATGAATAAAGTCTTTATCATTGTTTTCAATCCTCATATTGAAATACTCTTAGCACCACAAGAGAACAATCCGTTAGAATATTTGAAAACGCATGATAAATATGAAAAGAGTGACTTACCTAAACGTATAAGAAACATAGACTTAAATACGGTCTATAAATTAGAAGTTTTTCAGAAAATTGTGAAAACCTTGAATGACCCTTAATTGTGGACATCCCCCCAATATTCGATAATTCTCTCCATATATAGACTTTCTAAGGATAGGAGTGAGATGAAAGTGTAGGGACAAACGTAGGAATGTAATAAAATTAATTAGCTTAATATGTTTCTGAACGCTAACTTGCAAAGATTCATAAGAGTGTTATATCCTATTCTTTCATACTTAGTAAACCTACCACTACTTGACGGAATTTCTATCTTACAGCAGTTATGGGAATCTTAGGGAGGTAATACCAAGAAGTCGGTATTAGCGAGAAGTTTTTATTTTTCAACGTTGTTCTACTGAAAGATGTTGAAGGGACAAGTAGAGTACGCTAAGGAGAGGTTGGTCAAGGCAGTCAACCAAGTTTTGGGCATAGTGAGAAGGAACGGGAGGAGCAGGAGGGTAGGACTAGCACTAGTCCTCATGACCCTGCTAGGTGGTAGGGCCAGCGTGAAGAACGCTGCTGAGACGTTCGGGTTGGACTACGCGAACCTGCTGGAGGCGTTGGGGGAACTCGAAGACGCGTGGAAGGACTACTTGAAGGTCCTGTCGGGGCTGGTGAAGGGTGAGGTGGCCGTAATCATAGACGACACCGTGGACCACAAGGAGTACTCCAGAGGGAAGGACGTGAGCCCCCACGGAAACTACTGGATCTACTGCCACGCCCACCGGAGATTCGAGAGGGGTATACAACTCCTCACGGTCGCCATAGTGGACCTCTCCACGGGCAGGACATTCATGGTGGGGGCTTTCCCCTACGCCGTGAGGAAGATGTTGGACTTGGGGATGGTCACCGAGTTCAAGACCAAGATCGACTTGGCCAAGGAGATGTTGGACGTGCTCAAGGGGTACTTCCGCGTGTCCAAGGTAGTCTTCGACTCGTGGTACTGGTCGGAGAAGCTCGTGAAGGACAACGTGGTGTCTGAGCTCAAGTCCAACCGGAGGCTCCTCAGGGTCGAGTCGGCCCGGGGGACCCTCGAGGAGGTGGAGGGACACCTCCGAGTGGGGGACCTACCCCCCGGAGTCTACTACGCCGACCTGACCCTGAGAGACCGAGTGACTACAGTAAAATTGCTAGTTCAAGAATATAAAGGTGACTCCGGGACACACGTCAGGTATCTCTACACGACCGATCTCTCGCTCAGCGAGGAGGAGATCGAGGAGGCATGGAGGATGAGGTGGGAGATCGAGAAGCTCCACAGGGA
>NZ_JBBHKR010000060.1:0-4418 GCF_037389425.1 Stygiolobus sp. CP850M | reverse complement strand
TTATTTCCTTTGTTTTTCAATTCACCTTGTTACTAGACGGTCAACTTTATGACGAGGTTAAGGAAGAAAGATTTAATTATTAAGATTAACACTTTTGATAATGGGCCGGTAGCTCAGCCTGGAAGAGTGCTCGGTTGGCATCGATAAGCCAAAATCCGAGAGGTCCCGGGTTCAAATCCCGGCCGGTCCACCTTTTATCTACGTCATGTAACACATAAATATAATTACCGTCGTCAGAATAATTATAGTGAAAAGTTTAACAGTAAAAGCAAAAGAAGCTGCTCTTGTAGAGAATAGGATTATTAAAATAAGTTTAGTGAATTCATTGTTTGCTATATATGTATTCATGGGTAAGGATAAGGATTATATACTATCCGAGAATTATTGCTCTTGTCCTCACTTCTATTACCGCATCTTTAGAAAAAATCTTGGTGCAGAAAAACGAGTGAATGCAGGGAGCACAAAATGTTATCATTTACAAGCATTGGAATTGGCATTAGAAAAAGATAAGGCAAGATCTATTTACGTCGATCTAGTTACTATGAAAGAGATTTTATTAGAGATTTATAGCATGGATAAGTCATTTATACTAAGAAAGCTAGTTATGAGATGAGGTTATATATCTTGGCTTTATCTCCGTTAGAGTTAGCATATCTTGGCGTTATAGGTACGTTAATAGCAGGGATTGCATATGTTATCTTTGTAGAAGTGTTTAATACTGGAATTAGGATAAAGATAGGTGGGGAAGGGAAGAGTGGGAGGAAGAAGGAAAAAAAGAAAGCAACTCCTTCAAAAGCCAAAACCAAAAATACCTGATATCTTTGAGTGCCCCAGATGTGGAAAAGTAGCTCTCAGCGTTACAATCAAAGATGGAAAGGCTAAAATAAAATGCGGTAGTTGCGGATTACAAGCTGAGTTTGATGTTCCACCTGTTTACGATCAAGCTAATGCATATGGTAAGTTTATCGATTTATATTATGAGGGAAAGATTGAAATTTTATCAAGTAGTAGTGAGGAGAAGACTGAAGATGAGACTAAAGGGGAAAGTGAAGAGTTACATTAGAGAGAAACTTAACGATGGTAAAGTTATTCACTTTTCATTATTCGATCCCGACAAGGTAGACGAAAACCAAGTTTATTATTTGGGCAAAAAATTAGTGGAAGCCGGAACTGATGCTTTTCTAATAGGAGGTACTCTAGGAGTTTCACAAGAGAAATTAGACAAAATCATATCGAGCTTATCAGAATTTGGTTTACCTACGATTATATTTCCAAGTAACGTAAATCTGATCTCAAGTAAAGCCGATGCAATTCTTTTTATGTCATTACTAAATTCTGATGATTTATATTACGTTGTCGGTGCACAATTAGTAGCTGCTCCAATTATAAAGAAATTAGGACTCGAGGTTTTACCTACAGCATACGTTATTATAGGTCATGGTGGAACTGCTGCACATGTTGGTAAAGCTAGAGTAATACCATATGAGAATACTGAATTAATTTTAGCTTACTCTTTGATGGCCAGGTATATGGGGATGGAGTTCATATATTTGGAAGCTGGATCTGGAGCTCCAAAGACAATCAATCCTTTAGCTATTAAAACTGTGAAAAGCAATGTAGATGATGCTATAATCATAGTAGGAGGCGGTATAAGAGATGAAGAGAGTGGGAAACTTCTAGCAAGCGCAGGTGCAGATATTATAGTTACTGGTAATATTATTGAACAAGATTCTGAGAAAGCCTTAAAAATTATAAAAGAAATCAAAAGTATGAGGAGAAAATAAATATGCCTTCTAGTAAAAAGAGAAGGAAAGAAACAGTGCCTTTGGTTTCAATGGCAGGTTTAATTAGATATTATGAAGAAGAAAGAGAGAAGGTTAAGGTATCTCCTACAGTTCTAATTATAGCTTCTATTGCTATAATAGCAGGAGTAATACTGGCGTCAATTTTAATTCCTCCTCCAGTGTAAAATATAAGGGAGCCTACCAGGGGGATACGGGGTAATATACCCTGAGGAAACTCCGGCCTCCAGATCCCCGGGGAAGTCGTATAAGACAAGGGTAGTACCCTTGGCTACGGAACAGAAACGAAACCGGTATAATGGAAGATGAAAATGAGATAACTCCTAGCTTAGGTGACTAAGCTAGGGGCATGAGATCCATTATACCGGTTGAAACGGCCGACCTTCTCGGAGCAAGTAGAGAAGGAGATGAATAGGGGATCCGATCCTTCTCTTGACGCTAAGTCGGATTCCCCCTAAATACAGAAGCCGGGTTATTGGTAGGCTCCCCTAAGATCTTATCTATTATTTCCTTCTCTACCTTAAGTATTTCCTTCTCTTTTCTACCCCTATAGGCTTCAAGTATTTCCTTGTTTAATTCTAAAAAAGTATGCCCCCATTTTATAGTATTTAATAGCTTCATAGCTTCATTTACTTCATCTAGAATATATAGAGCTGCAGCAAGAGCCTCCAACGTGGACAATTTATATGCCATTGCGTAATGAGTGGGGTTTCCTGCGAAAAGAGCAGGTAATCTCCTATGCGTATTTTTCTTTATAAAGGTTTTCTCAGTAATAATGTTCCACGACGCGTCTAAAGCAGTAATACCCTCTTTAAGAGCTAGTTCTTTATCATCTATAGATAAAGTTATTCTTGAAAAAGGGTCTAGAACTATTCCCATTTCATGTTTAGTTAACTTAGCAAAACCTAAACGTACTAGTTTTTTACCAGTGCATTTCTTAGGATCATCTTGGCCATAATCTATAATAAATAGCTTCATTAATTGTCATAAAATTATTATAACTTTATTGCTAATAAACCTTCTTGGGTCAAAATTGGCGTCTGCGATAGTTCTCATTAATACGGATGCTGGAGGAGAAGAAGAAGTGTTTGATAAATTAAAAAACATGAAAGAGATAACTGAGGTTCATGTAGTTTATGGAGTGTATGATATAGTTGCTAAAGTTGAAGCTGATTCATTGGATAAATTAAAGGATTTTGTAACTAATACTGTAAGGAAATTACCTAAGGTGAGATCGACATTAACAATGATAATAGTGGAAGGCAAGAGCGTAGTAAAGAAGTAATTGTAGGTATTGATGATCATGATTCTCCAGTAGCAGGATGTACTACACATTTTTCTGTGTTATTAATGCGTTATTTGAGAGAAAAATATAACGTGATTTTTACCGATTTTCCATATCTTGTTAGATTAAATCCAAATATACCGTGGAAAACCAGAGGTAACGCAAGTATTAGACTATCCTTTAGAACTGACATAGACATTGAAGAGATAGTTGAGGAAATTTGGCAAAAATCGTTAGAGTATGTGGAAGAGATATCAAAGGCTGTGAAATTTAATAGGAAACCTGGGATCGCAATTACATATGTCGAGGCTGCTAACTATTTAGGTAAATTTTACGAAAAGGCTGTAAAAGATGTGGTAACGATGGATTTAGCCAGAAAGATTGCCGAGAGATATGGAATAATAGTGAAGGGGGACAGAGGAATAATAGGAAGTATTGCATCTTTAGGTTTTAATCCAACAGTAAGCGGTTATACGTATGAGATATTGACGTATAAGAATGATAACGAGCCTCGTAGAGTTGATGAGAAATCTGTAATAGAATTCGATGAAAAGAATTTTCCTCATACCTTTGCAAATTATGATTATATAGAAAAGACGATTCAAATAGTATCGCACGGTGAGGACCCTGTATTATATGGGGTTAGAGGCACAGATGTTAGAACTCTTATAAGAGCTTTAGAACAAATTAAAGTTTCTAACAAAATTTTTGGAGCTATGTTATTTAAAACAAATCAAGCTACTAACTCCCATATTTCTAGAAAAGGTACCTATTATCAGACTGTACAAGTGTCCGTGATTGTTAAATCGGTTAAAATCTTACAAGGAGGCGACGTTCTAGTTAATACTAATGAGAACATACCAATTATATTTTATAAAGAAACTGGGGAGTTAAATGAGGCTTCCAAACTACTAAGAGAAGGAGACGAACTATTGGTTACAGGTTGCATAAAACCGTCAAGCTATTTTAAAAAGGTAATTGAAGCCGAAAGTATTAGGATTCTAAAGCTCAACTCATTTGAACTTGTAAACCCTAGGTGTCCTAAATGCGGTAGTTCTACGGAGTCTTTAGGAAAGAATAAGGGATTTAGATGCAGAAAATGTAGCTATAAATTTCTTGGAGATAAACGGAAGCAAGATATACGAAGAGGGTTATTAACTGATGTCCTCTATCAATCTAGGAAATATAGACATCTTACCAGACCTATTTTTTTAGAGTCCAGTAGTGATCCTTACGATATTGCCACTAAAAACGATCTCATAAACTATTTATTGTACTATCATAATTAACGGGCCCGCCGGGATTTGAACCCGGGACCACCGGCTTTCTTC
>NZ_JBBHKR010000059.1:0-3000 GCF_037389425.1 Stygiolobus sp. CP850M | reverse complement strand
GAATTTTCTGTATTAGCTTATGTTTGTAAGGATGAAGACGTGAAGAAACTCAGAGAGACTTTTGATAAGTCCACGATACATCGAGCCGTTTTAGACTTGTTAAGTCAACTCTCCGATTACTTACAAACTCAAATAGATGAGTTAAATATTGCAAATTCGGCGTCATTCCCAGGTTGTGTAGAGAAAAGGACGCCAAGACAAAGGGAGGTTAAGAGGGAAAAACCCAAACCCAAGAAGGAGGACATTAAGTTTCTAATAGAGCAGATGAGGACACTTCCTGAGGAATTTGATATCTTACCGTTGCTAAGCCGTGACGGGAAACTGATCTCATTGGTTATGCAAAACCTCAGCCTTACAGCACTGGATAAGATAGTGAAGTCGTTATCACACGTTAAAGGAGATGCTATAACGCCTATTAATCCAGACTTACAAACGTTAAATTACGTTTTAAGCACGATTAAGTTCGACCTTCAAAAGGGGAACCCATTGTCGTCGCTTGACGATTTCACATTCTTTACAGCCATGTTCGTAGATCAAGGAGATATTGATGAGGGAGAGTTCATGGGTAAGAAAATCCCTAAAAGGAGCGGTAAATTCTTCACTTCCAATTCTAAAGGAGGGCTTAAACCTATACCCCTTGAATTTCTCGATTACTCTAAGAATAAAAAGAATGGACTATATGTAGGTTACTTTGTCCACGACGGCCAGCAATTCGTAAGATTAGGAGGCTTCGACTTACTGGATTACCATGAGCAAGGAAAGTTTACTATTAACGCATACCTACTCTCGTCTTTTTTAGCCGCCCAAAGGGACTTTAGCATTGAATACTCAGCCTTCGACAAGCTGGTGAGCAACTTCGTTAACAGTGTGATATCCAAAGGTATAGGTGCAAAATACGTAAAGGAAGTGTTTGAACTCGAGAACTTATTATATGACATCCAGTTAGTAAAGAACGTCACCAAGGAATCAATAAACATAGTAGACCCTATATCTTTCTGGTACTACAAAAGTAAAGGGCAAGACCCATTATTATGCACTGAATGTGAGCTAAAGGATAAGGTGGAACTATGGAATAAAATAACGAAAGGGTGGTTCAGGGAATTCCTGCTGTAGAATTTTTAGTCAACTACAGTTGTTTTTAAAACTGTAAAAATAATGGGTCTTAAAAAACACAACCTTACATAGCTTCTTTTATTACGTTCAATATTTGTTGCGCTTCTTCTTGTATGTAAGACGTTGTTTCTAACTGAGCATATGCGTAAGGGTTAGAGGTGACGTTAACCTTAGGTATTACTCCTTTCGAAATATTTCCATAAAGTTCCTGCGGCGTATAACCCGAAGTAGCGAAGTAATAAGGAGCTACCGAGTTCAACGTTTGGTCATATCCAATTATCATCCAGGTGCCGTTGGGTCCCGTTATTAATATTGCTGTAGGTATATGGGGAGGATTTCCAGCATCAGCTAGATTAGGGTACTGCCCAAATGGCGTGTTCAGCTCATATTTAGCTATCAAGTTATAGACCCAATTAGGTACATCCTTTTGGAGTTCTTGTTGTTCTAAAGTTACTATGGAATCACCAGAGTAGGGGACTATAGTACCGTTTGTCAGGCTAATACTATCATTGTTAGTAAACATCCTTCCTATCATGTAGAAGAAATGAAAATGTACACTTCCATTAGGTATAAAAGTCTGAAATAATAAGCCCGGTACTTGCATTGGTGTTGATACACCTCCAGTAGGTGAGGGCAATGGTTCTGGATCAGACCATGTTGGGGTAACGTTAATTTTACCGTAGTGGCTTAAGGCTAGATACAATGACCATGACTGGGTAGCTCCGTAAGGGCATCCCTCCCAAGAGACTAAATAAACATCGACAATATTCGGTGATGACGCATAGTCCTGATTTGAGACCTTAACAAAATGTAGGAATGGAAATGATTCGCTTGCCTGGGTTGTAGGAGGCTTTATGGAAGGTAAGATTATTAGAAAAGCTAGTATTACTACGAATATGATGAAAGGTATATATATGAGCTTACTCTCCTTTTTACTCTTCTTTGATTTAGCCATCAATGATATCTCTTAGCATAGTTACTAAAACTTTTTCCTAAAACACACATAGTCCAGAAGGTTAATACGACCAGAAGATTTGCTTTTTATTTAAAGTTTAATTAGCTTCATGAAATATTTTATTTCAATAAAAAGAGTACAATTAATAATTCTTCTTTTCTGGCAAAGAATAATTTTTGATAAAGAGGAAAAAGTATATGAAGACATCTGAATCTGTGTTATATTGAAGTTAATACTTATTTTTGATTAAGTTATAAAGACATATTATATGAAAAAGAGATTACGATTCTTGAGTTCCATAAGCAAGATAGGAAAGTCAACGTTCACAGTTCTTACTGCATATTATTTAAAGTCATTAGAGATCCCTTTTTTGATAGAAGAGCTAGATCCCTTCCAGACAGTTAGAGTTCTTGTGGACGATGAGTTCGATATTGTGGATTATTTTAATATAAACAAGTACCTATATTCTGATTCTTTTCTTGAAATAGACGAGGATAAGTTA
Organism: Stygiolobus sp. CP850M; assembly: GCF_037389425.1. Classification (NCBI taxonomy): domain Archaea; kingdom Thermoproteati; phylum Thermoproteota; class Thermoprotei; order Sulfolobales; family Sulfolobaceae; genus Stygiolobus; species Stygiolobus sp. CP850M. The sequence continues at coordinate 430 of NZ_JBBHKR010000059.1, read as the reverse complement.
CGAATTATATATAATAGCTCTATTTGGAATATACTTATTTCAGACTTGCTCACAAACATTGGCCCACAGACTGATTCAATAAAGTTTCAAGACAATATAACGACTGAAAACGTTAATGTGTTCCTGACGGACATGACCAGACTTTCCGAAACTATAGAATATGCAAAGAAGTGGAATGACGGTGTCAGAGTCTTAATTGTTAACATGATACCATCAGAAAATATATCCCTTGTAGAAGATCAAGTTTTAGAATTGATATATGAGGAAGGAGTTTTCAAAAAAGCTTTCGTATTCCCTTATGATGAAAGGATAAAATACCTAGATCCTGATAAGTTAGAGTGGTTTAAAGGAGCATTATCTAGAATTCTACTTTTGAGATAAGAAAGAGACAATCATATTTCTCCTTTGTTTCTCAATATTTTAAGAAAAA
>NZ_JBBHKR010000058.1:0-22565 GCF_037389425.1 Stygiolobus sp. CP850M | reverse complement strand
ACTGACGGTAAAAAGAGGTTGGGTGGGATAAAATTAAAGTGTTAATCATAGAAAAAATCTAAAAACGTTCTTTGAAGTCTTTTATTTAATGAAATTCACTATATATACTGTGAAGACCATTGAAGAGTTAAAGGAAAAATACGGCTTAACTGATGAAGAAATAGACTACGCTTTGGATAAGGCGAAGGGTATAATTCTAGGTTTCGCTATGGAGTTAAGGGCGATAAAAGTCCTAGAAGATATGAGCTTCACCAACGTTAGATACGTGGATTTGCCTACTCATGATATTGAGGCTGAGAAATCAGGTAACAAATACTATATCGAGGTGAAGGCATCAAAGAAGTCTCCCACTAGAGAGTATTCTGCTTATAAGTTGGCTATGATAGCAATGCTCGAGGGAACTCACCTCACTTTAGTAATGAAACCTACTCCCCAATTGTTTAACACGGAGGAGATACTCAGTGAACCAAAAAAAATACTTTTACACTTCTTTCAGTACGCATACAGAGGGGATGTAGAAGGGCTGAAGAACTTAATGAGTAGTGAGAAGACGAAACTTATTCTCTCAAACTATAATAAAGTAATAAAAAGTTACTCCAGTAAATACAGCATAGATAGTTTAGAATTTATCAAGTCTTTCTTTTAATCCTTTCGATGACAAGAAGGATAGAGCCCTTTCGGCTTCATCTAGAAATTTATAAACTGTACTATGCTCCTTACCTTCAAGTAACATTTCAATAGCCCTCTTAGCAACAGACATTTGTTCCACATTCCCCAAAAGGGCCACTATATGATCTCCAACTAGGATTTGAACACCCGTGTACTCATGGATTATCTTTTTAGCCTTTCCCTTTTCTCCTATAATCCTCCCTTTAATCCTTCTTAGGGAGTCCGGCCCGTTAGAGAAGTCTTTAAGTTCTATAATTTCTAACGTGTAATCATCTGACATAAGTTTCATAGAATCGTCAACAGAAAACCCTAAACCTATCGCGTTTATCACTGACCTAACCTTCATAGCGTCATATGCATTTCCCTGCTTGGGCGTGACTTTTATCGATTTAGTCTTTTCGTCAAGTTCTATGGTCGAGTTACTTATTTCCTCCAACTTTGGTATTAACTGTTTGATCAAAGGTAACTTATCATCCGGAACTGTCGTATACATCATTGCCTTTCACATTACTTATCTCTAGTCTACCTAATATATCCTCCACTGGCTCCACGTTAACACCGTGGTCTTCAAAAAATCTGTTTATATTTTCTAGATCCCTTTGTAATAATTCAAGAGCATTCGGATGCTCAATGTCAACGGATTGGCTAACATCTATTATATAAGGTCTGTTATCCCATACCATAATATTATACTCACTAAGGTCTCCGTGAACTAGGTGAGCAAGATTCACCATTTTCTCTACCTCTGCAATAATCGCATTATATAATTCTTCAGTTATGCCTTCCTCGGGAATCTCTTTTAGGAGGGGGGCCCTTACTCCTTCCTCACCTATGAATTCCATAACCAAGATATTTCGGAAAACAAAGATTGGCTTAGGAGCTGACACTCCAGCTTCGCTTAGCCTTGCTAAGTTCTTGTATTCCTTCCTAGCCCAGATTTCAATAAGCTGAAACGTGGTCTTTATGTTAACGTCCTTAAAGCGGGGGTCTCCTAAGGTGTACTTCTCCAAAGCCCTCTTACTTGCAGCGGTGCTAACGTAATATATCTTTACTGCATACCACTTACCGTCTCTTGTTAAAGCTGGGTAAACCTTTGCCTCTTTTCCTGATGATATAGCCCCGTAATACTCCTTTATGTCTAATCTCCTTGCGATCTGAATAAGGGAGAGATAAGTACGAGAATCAATCGTTGAATCTACGACTTTAAAAAGATCCTCATCCTTTATCCTCTTTTCTTCCTTCCTCTTCTTTCCATTAATCAAACTGTTATCCTCTCAATTGCTCGATTATCTCAGCACTGACTACTTTTTCCTCAATCAACTTCCTCACTTCGCTCTCCTCATAGCGGTAAACTATATCGCACTTACTAGGTTGGAAGTCCCAAGGAGCTGCTAAAACTACATCACTTTCTCTTATCCACATTTTTTTCTTCATCTTACCAGGGATCCTTGCTAACCTTTCCTTCCCGTCCAAGCATACCACTTGAATGTGTTCCGCTCCTAACATTTTCTTAACTACACATAAGACCTCTCCTTCTTCAGGCTTTGGAACTTCTCTTGTAGGCTGTGGCGATGCTGACTTCTTTTTAGTCAATCAGTTAATCACCACCATATCATTTACGGCATAAGCTTTAAAGTTATAGAGGTCTTAAAAGCTCGATTGCAATTGCTGTGGAACCACCAGTCCCGTGGCATATACTCGCTATACCTCTTTTACCACCCATCTTGGATAACACGTTAATTAGCGTAGTAATAATCCTTGCACCGCTGGCCCCTATAGGATGACCTAACGCTATAGCCCCACCGAATACGTTCAACCTATCATAAGGAACGCCCAGGTATCTATTGTATAAAGCATTATTTACGGCAAAAGCCTCGTTATTCTCGAAATAATCGAATTGAGAGATATCCATATTAAGTTTCTGTAAAAGCTTCTTCACGGCAAACACTGGTGCCTCAGTAAACCTCCAGCTCTCTATACCTACCCAACTGTATCCTATAATCTTAGCTAACGGCTCTACCTTATATTCCTTTACTGCTTTCTCACTCATAAGAACGAGTGCAGCTGCACCATCGCTTATTTGAGAGGAATTTCCTGCCGTGTGAACACCGTCAGGAGTAAATGCCGGTTTCAATTGGGATAACTTTTCTATAGACGTATCTCTCCTTATACCTTCGTCTTGGGTAATTTCCTTACCGTCAATTGTCACCTTTACTATCTCGTCCTTGAAATAACCTTTGTCTGTAGCCATTGCAGCCCTTTTGTGACTCTCGTAAGCTATTTCGTCTAATTCCCTCCTTGTGAAATTATGAGACTTAGCTACCATATCCGCTTCTTGACCCATCAATTTCATGTTAAAGGGGTCTGTTAACCCGTCCATTAACATAGTGTCGATGAATGACAACTGCTTGCCCAGAAGCATTTTTACGCCCCACCTCGCATCACTCTTAACTGCTAGCATTGCTTGACTCATGCTCTCCATTCCTCCTGCCACAACAATATCAGTATCTCCGCTCTTGATCATCTGTGAAGCGTTAATAGTGCTTATCATTCCCGAAGAGCATACCATATCTACACAATACCCTTCTATTTCCATAGGAACACCAGCCTTTACCGCAGCCTGTCTTGCTAGGTCTTGACCATGACCTGCTCTCAGTATATTGCCCATTATTGTTATGTCTACTTTATTTGGTTCTACTCCAGCTCTTTTTAACGCTTCTTTTATTACTACGGCTCCTAAGTCAACCGGAGGAACGTCCTTATAAGCTCCTCCGAACTTACCTATAGGAGTCCTTACAGCCGAGACAATGTAAACGTCTGGCATATACAAACATTATGTTTAAAGTAGTTTAAATTTTTTAAAACTTAACTTATTGTGAAGTTTAGAATAATTAGCCAACATCGTTTAATGAGTTGCCTGAATAGGGAGACCCACTAGCCTTCCTCGTAAGTCAAAGAAGGACGCTTCCGTAATTTCTACGTCTACCCATTTACCCAATTCAACTTTATCACTTATCACCACGGGAATATAGTTTAAAGTCCTACCTATAACAGACCCTTTCCTGCCTAGTTCCGTAGTGATAACTTTAGATACTGAACCCACATACTCACTGTGTACCTCGCGAGCTAATTCTTCATAAAGTTTATTTGCAATTTGCATTCTGATCTTCTTAATTGGATCCGGAACTTGTTTCATTGAAGCACTTCTGGTATTAGGTCTTATTGAGTACATTGCTAAATGAATTCTCTCAAACTTTAACTCTTTCATGAGTTCTAACGTGTTCTTAAATGCCTCTTCGTCTTCCCCAGGGTGACCAATTATAATGTCTGTAGTTATATTAACTATAGGTATTTTCTTCCTAATCTCATTCACCATCTCTTTGTATTCTTCTACTGTGTACTTCCTGTTCATTAACTTCAATACGTTATTGTCACCGCTTTGCACTGGTAAGTGAACGAACTTAAAGACCTTCTTGTTCTTCAAGACCTCTATTAAACCGTCTAAGTCCCTCATTGCTAGCTCTGGAGTCATCATACCTATCCTTATCATAAAGTCACCTTCTACGTCTACTACTTTGTTCACCAAATCCGAGAGCTTAATTCCTCCTAAATCTAAACCGTAAGCAGCGGAATCTTGGGCTGTCAGTTCTATCTCTACTGCTCCTTTCCTTACAGCCTCTTCTACTGCACCAACTACGAGATGTGGAGGATAACTCCTCAATTTTCTTCTAGCCAACTTAGTTATACAGAAGTTACAGTCTCCAGCACATCCGTCAGCTATAGGAATTATAGCGATTTTACCCTCGAAAACCTTGGGTGTAAATAACGGTTTTTCTCCCTCCAAAATTATCTTCTTCTCGTCGGACTCTACTACCTCTACTACCTTCTCGACTGATTGAGGACCTATTAATGACGCCTCTGGAGCTAATGAAATCACCGCTGCTGGTTCTGCTCCCGCAAAACACCCGGCTACTATAAGCTTCTTGTTCAGCTTTTTAAGTTCCTTAATCCTCTGCTTCATTCTCTCCTCAGTCTCAAGCCTAACAGCACAAGTGTTTAGGATAATTGTGTCTGCCTCATCAAGTTCTTTCACTATCTCGTGTCCGTTCTCTCTTAGTAAAGTCATCATTATGTAACTATCTCCTTTATTCAGTGCACACCCGTAGGTTTCAATATAAACCTTCACTGTAAATCACAAGTAATATAAACCTTCGAATTCTTAAGATTACTTGTGGACTCACAACAAACGGATAAACAATATGAGGCTTTACTAGACAGATTGTATAAGAAGCTACCCGAAAAAGATATGAAAGTGGGAGGGCAGACTCTACCTAGTTTAGTGATCCTTCACATCGGAGCTACTACTATTATTAAAAACTTTGCGGAGTACTGCGATAGGATCAGGAGGGATAATAAGATATGTATGAGGTACTTACTCAAGGAGTTAGGTGCTCCAGGTTCAGTCAATGAAAACGGACAACTTGTAATTCAGGGTAAGTTCACTTCATCGGTAATAAACGCGTTGATGGACAGGTTTTTGAGGAGTTATGTGCAATGTAGTACTTGTAAGAGCTTAGACACCGTGTTGAAGACGGATAAGAAAATATGGTATATCTCTTGTCTCGCATGTGGAGCTCAAACACCGGTGAAACCCATATGAGAAAAGTTCTTTTAAACGTGATAAGGGAACAAGGTTATGTTTTTGTTAACGTATGTGAACCTGAACTATTGGGAAAAATATTCAAGAAAGGAGATATATCGCTAGAGATAAATAAGGAGTTTTATGCGGGGGAAGAAGTCAGCTTAGACTACGTTTTTACATTGTTCGATGAAGCTAACGTGGTAAGTTTGGTAGGTAAGGAGATCGTAGATGAAGCTATAAAGAGAGGGTATGTTGCCAAGGAAGGAGTATTGGAAATAGAAGGAGTTAAATTCGCTCAAGTTTATAACATGTAAGATGACAAGGTTCTGCGTTAAATGCGGTAGGGAAAATGTTGAACTGATCGGTCCCCTCTGCATTGACTGTTATCTAGAAACCAAAGAACTCGTAGATACGCCGAGAGAGATTAAGGGAAAAATCTGCAAGATCTGCGGTTCGGAATGGGCTGAGGGTAGGTGGATTAAGCACCGAGACTTAACAGTTTCACCAGTGGAGTCAGTGATATACAGAGAGATGAGCAAAAGAACAAAGCTCGATCCCAACATCGAGGAGTTTAACTACAGTATTGCTAATCAGTATTCAGACCCTAACGGTCACTCCTTTGTAGATGTAGAATTCAAGGGAAGAATAAAGGGAAAAGAATTTAGAGTTATAAAGACTGTAAGCCTTAAAGTAGATAAGGTAGTTTGCCCTGATTGTATAAAGAAGAAGTCAAAATATTATGAAGCAATTATTCAATTGAGAAGTAAAACTGAGGGAAGTTTATCACCTGAGAAGAAGAACGTTTTTGAGTCATTCTTTGATCGTGAGGCAATTGAAAACCTATCGGACATAGCTGAAGGTAAAGAAGGCGTAGACTATTATTTTATTAAGAAAAGCGTAGCGAGGAGAGTCGTCTCAGCTTTTACTTCAAGTGTTAAAGACGTAAAAGTGATCGAGACTTATCAGGACGAGACAATAAAAAACGGTAAAAAGTTTGCTAAGCTTGTGATTTCAGTAAGAATATGATCCTTCTAGGAGTAGACGAGGCTGGTAGGGGCTCACTAATAGGACCGATGATAGTAGCCGGTGTTGTGATAGAAGAAGATAAGGCAGAGCTCTTAGCAAAATTAGGAGTTAAAGATAGTAAAAAGCTGAAGAGGGAGAAGAGAGAAGAACTATTTAAGTTAATTCTATATTATAGTTTAAGCGTGACAATAGTCAAGGTCTTTCCCGAGGATATAGATGCGAAGAACCTAAACGAATTAACATATGACAGCGTCATAAAAATAATTCAATCCGCCCTCCCTTTCAAGCCTGGCAGAGTTACAGTTGATAAAGTAGGAAAAGAGGAAAGAGTTATTAGGTTCATTAAAGAGATAGGAGCTGAGCCTAATGTTATACATAATGCTGACGTATTATACCCGGAATGTAGCGCAGCAAGTATTGTAGCCAAAGTGATACGGGATAAATACGTTGATATCCTCAAACAAAAATACGGTGATTTTGGCAGCGGTTACCCGGGAGATGATAAAACGGTAGATTGGATTAAACAAGTTTACTCTGTTTCCTCAACCCCGCCTCCGATCATAAGAAGGTCGTGGAAAATTTTACAAGAGATAGCACCTAATTATTATATTAGTAAACATGGTTACTAACTTACCGGCTGAGGCTAAAGCTAAGTGGATTAAATACATGGATGCTAAGACTACAGAAGAGAAAATTAAAGCTTTACAAGATTTCCTAAGTGCAGTCCCAAAACACAAAGGTACTGAAAACCTAGTTTATTGGGCTAAAAGACGACTCGCCGAGCTTAAGGAGGAAGCCCAGCTAGAAAGGAGGAAGTCCTCCTCTGTCGGGAGAGGCCTACAATTTTTTATCGAGAAAGAGGGAGCCGGACAAGTTGTAATGATAGGCGATAACCAATTAAAGAACGAACTAATGAGAAAACTGACTAATGTGAAGAACGATCCAGAAGAATTACCCGTTCCGGGTATGATGAAGTATTTAGATGTTCAGATCCAGTTGGTTAACACGCCTCCATTAATATTCGAGGCAAGAAGCTTGATAGGACGAATACTCGGTTTAGCTAAGAACGCCGATGAATTACTGATAGTTGTCAGAGATAAGACAATGTTCGATAACATAAAAGCGTATCTCGATTCTAACGGTGTGACATTACGTAAACCTAAAGGCAAGATAGTAATAGATAGGGCGAGGCAAGGTAATACTGGAATAAGGATTGTCCCAATGGGCAAACTTGTTAATACCACAGAGGATGAAATTAGAAGGTACTTAGAGAGTTTCGGCATAAAGAATGCTCTAGTAAAAATCTTCGGTGAAGTAACACTTGATGATGTAGAAAGAGAAGTATTTCAGACTACTATCTATAAACCGTCAGTGACAGTGACTTTAGAGGAATTTTCAGACCCAGATACAATAGTGGTGAAATGGAAAGACTTAGAGAAGTTAAAAGAAAGCATATTTAGAGCCTTAGACGTTATAAGAGTTTACACCAAAGAGCCTGGATCTAAGCCATCCGGTGAACCCCTAGTAGTGAAGAGAGGGTCTACTGTTATCGATGTTGCAAGAAAGCTCCATAATGAATTTGCTGAACAGTTCAAATATGCGAAGATTTGGGGGAAATCTGCAAAATTCCCTGGACAAAAAGTAGGTGCGGATCACATATTGGATGACGGAGATATAGTGGAGATACATACTTGACAGAGAGACACTGAAGCCCAAGGAAGTATAACTAAGATATATCTCGTGAAATATAATGGATAAACTTCTATAACGTCACTTATCACTTTGCCGTCGACAAAAGTTCTAGATAAACCGTGAATTTTATGTCTTATGATATTATTTAACATTCCTAACTCTTCTCGTGAAGTTTATAAATTTTGTAGTTACATACCAAAATGTAGAAGAGAGCCCTACAGTGAACTCGATGAGCAATGTGAGGGGGAGGATGGGTTCGATGAGGCTCCCTATGTCCTTGAAGGGAGTGGTTCAACTACCGCTCCCGTAGACGGCATGGGGAGCCGGACAAGGGGAATGAGGACGAGAGGTTGAATACAAATTCATGAAACATCGATGAAAGTCCGACCCCTACTATGTTGTAAACCATCTATAAAGGTTTATATTTCACACATAGTCTAAATTATCTTAATGGCAATTTCAATCGGAAGAAAAAAAACTAATAAAAATAACTCGAACTCACCTTCTAAACCTAATTATAGTGCTATCGACTTAATGTTTTATAAATCATCCTTTGCCAAATTCTTTGCCAAATCATTAGGAAAGAAGCTTGAAAAAGCTGGGCTACCCGATGACCCTCAGATCTTAGCTTCGAGATTAATATTCTTTCTAACAATTTCTATAATATTTATGATAGTTCTTTTAGTTGCAGGCGTAATTTCTATCAGAGACTTTGTGCTAACTGGTGATCGTAAGTTCGCAGTACTCGGAATAATGAGCTTCATATTCGGCGTTATAATTCCGCCAGTAACCTACCTTTTGTTTAACCTTAATATTTCGCAGAAGATCGATAGTAGAAGAATAGGTATAGAAGCTGAAACACCTGCATTTGCAGCATTGTTCTTGGTATTCCTTAGATCTGGCTTATCACCAAAGATATTGTTTGAAAACCTTAGCAAGACCAGAGCTTTTACTTACATTAATGGAGTTTCCAAATACATCGTAAAAAGGATGAACTATCTAGGAGAGAGTGTGGAAAGAGCTGTTGACAGCTCAATTAGAATTGTACCCTCAAAGCTCTACGAGGAGCTAATGACTACATACATAACAGCTGTAGTTAGTGGGGCGCCCGTTTACGAGACTATGACTACTAAGGTTAAGGATATTATAAAGAAAATTGAGTTACTCGCTGCTGTAGCTGCTGACAGATTATCAGGTGTGGGGGAAGGATATGTAACGTGGTTAGCTTCAGGTTTCATAACCATATATCTTATTCTAATTCTAGAGTCAGTATTTACGTTACTTCAGTTACTACCACTACCTATCATCGGTATTTTAGTAGTAATATTTGTCCCAATGGTTAACGTACTTTTCATATTTGCAGTTGATTCAATTCAATTTAAATTCCCAGAGAAACCTTTGAAAGCAGATAAATTATTCTTAGAGCTGTTTCCCGTTGGATTTATCTTAGGTATTGTTTTAATGATAATTCTAGAGCCGTTAATGTCAAGAATTTTCCACTATCCACCCGTGGCTCCCCAATATTTGATAATTGGAATGTTCACACTGAGTGGGACGACGTATTACGTTCCTGCAACCGTGATAGGATTAACACTTGGATTCATAATAGCAATGATACCGCCTACTATAATGGCACAGAGGGAACTGAACGAAGGCACAGGCTATGATATCTACGTAGTGAGACTTCTCAGGGCCATTAGTGAAGGAGTCAGAGCCGGTTTATCCCCAGAGACTATTATTAAGAACTTGAAGGACAATAAAGAGATGGGTAAATTACAGGGCATTTTGAAGAGACTTTATGCTTATATAAAGTTAGGTATGCCCGTGAAGGACGCATTTAGGAAGGCATCTCAGACAATAGTAGACTTCCCCACACAGGTAGCGTTTAACTCCTTAGCCGACATGGTGGAAATAGGAAGTTTAACGCCAGAATCGGTAGAGATATTAGCCGATCAGCTTGATTCACAAATAAGAATTAGAAATGAATATTACTCTAAGATAAAGGTATTATTATACATGCCCTACATAGGTTCAATTCTAGCCTTAATTACCTCAGTAATATTGTCAAGTGCCATATTATCCCTGATAAGTACTGGTGGTTATGCTTTCACATACGGACCTCTAGCAGTAGCCACTACTTTAGTTCCGAGAGCAATATATATGACTGCTTTATCCTCTGTGTTTAACTCTATGCTAGCAGGCCTATTAGTTGGAAAATTGGCTAGAGGTAGAATAGCCAACGGTTACAAACACTCTATCATTCTCATGACAATAACAATGTTGCTACTCTTAATGACCCTACTGCTGCACTTCTCATTTATATCGAATCAAACTCCAACATTATGAAAGCTTATATAGAAGAGGAAGTTAATATATGATAATGAGTTCACAAAAATTAAAGTTAAAATTACCTAAATTTTCCAGCGGGAACAAAAAAATCACCCCTAAAATAGACGACTTAGATCTTCCCTTCTCACTTTACCCGTTATTTATACCGGTACAAAGCATTGAGGGAGAGGTTTATTCTCAGTATGACATCGACTTATCCAATATAATTCCAGAGCAAATAGCAAACGACTTTAGCCAGAACAGAATCGAACTCTCGATAGCAAAACCAAACGTCTTCATAACTTATGACGAGGAAAAGGGAATATACAAATACAACTTGATCGAACCTTTGATGGACGTCAACACGTTCAATTTATACCTCTTGCTAATCGACGAAGTGGAAAGGAGCTTACTATCTGATGCAGACCACGTGCCTTTAGGGAAAATCTTAGTAGACCTTAATGCTAAGAGACCAGAACTAAAGGTATTCCAAGGTAAAGTAGGAGAACTAAACGTATTATCAACACCGTTTAAGGTAGCGCTCTATTATTTGCTCAGAAACATGTTCGGTTACAATATACTTACGCCCTTACTATTAGATCATAATGTTGAGGATATCTCCTCTAGTGGACTTAATCTACCCATTTACGTATACCACCGACAATTCGAGTATACTCCAACAAACATAATAATTACGAAGCAAATGAACATGTTCGGCAGGATAATCGACGGTGAACAACTTATTGACGAACTAGTCTTAAGATTCATATCTTTAGCTAATAAGACCATTTCAGTAGCAACACCTATAGCTGACGGTATATTACCTATAGGAGATAGAATTGCAGCAACTTTTAGGAGAGAAGTATCGGCTAACGGTTCTTCCTTCGTTATAAGGAGGTTCTCCGAGAGTCCGATCACAATATTGGACTTAATAAATAGCAAAGTCCTTTCACCAGAGGCTGCAGCATACTTATGGTATGCTATAGATATGAAGCTGTCATTCATGGTCATAGGAGTAACCGGAGCTGGTAAGACCACCGTAATGAACGCTATCCTGAACTTAGCCAAAGAGTCGATGAAGATAGTGTCTATAGAGGATATCCCCGAGATTAGACTGGCACAAGATAACTGGGTACAATTATATGCAAGACCTGCTTACGGAGGTTTAGGAAAAGAAATAACATTAATGGATCTACTAAAGTTATCCCTGAGATATAGGCCTGATATAATAGTAGTCGGTGAGATCAGAGGTGAGGAAGCATATGTATTGTTCCAAGCTATATCTACTGGACACGGTGGAGCTACAACATTCCATGCCTACGACGCTGAAAGCGCAGTAAAGAGGTTGATGAACGAACCGCTAAATATTCCTTCCGAGTGGATACCAATGATGAACATAATTGTAACTGTAAGGAGATTACCAGTATATGTAGGCGATAAGATACTCTTAAGAAGAAGAGCTGTCGCAATAAATGAAATAGTGTCGTACAACGACCTAAGGCAAAGCGTAAGATGGGATCCTAATACAGACACACATATAATTGACTACAACGCTGCTATGGTATTAAGGGCTAGAGTAGAGGAAAGTGGAAAGAACTTTGATGATGTGAAAGCTGAAATCGAAAGGAGAGCTACTTACTTGAAGATGTTGGCAAGCACAAGGCAGATAATACAAAGTAGGGATAGCTATAAGCTACTAAAGAAGTATATAATTAAATACTCTCTAAGACCAGAAGAGGCCATGAGAGAAGTACAAGTGATGTCCGGTGCTAAGCAAGTGACTCCATAATCGCCAGTCCCAATAGAATCAGGCTAGACAACCAATATCCATATAGGGAGTTGATGAAACTGAACAAGAAAATTGACAATTCTTTAAATGAAGATTTTTGACTTTCTTCCTCTCTTCTCTGTTTCGGAGTAACCCTCCACTTATACGGGATTTTCAGAAGTCCTTTCCAATATCCTGAAGTTGAAGCATTTATTATAGTTACTACAATGCTAAAATCTCCCTCCTTCTGACCTAAAGATAAGGCATAAGCCGCTGTAGATACTCCGTAAATGATTAGCGGTAATAAGAGGATTGATTGGTTTATTCCAAGTAGAAATTCTATTCCGTTGAAGAACAGCAAAGTTAATAAAAACAAGGGATAGATTCCCCACTGCTGAGCATAGATGAACCCCTCAACTCCCTTAAATCCTTTCCCTAACATCTTTAAAGACAATAAGAGTATTTGCGAGGAACCGTAAGACCACCTCTCGATCTGTTTGAAGAGGTCGTGTAAAGTATAAGGGGCTTTTGATAAGACTGTTATATCGTGGAAGTACTCGACCTTTACTCCTTTAAGGAAAAGCCTTATTCCGAGTTCTAAATCCTCTGCTATTACGCCCTCCTTCCACATACCCACATTCCACAACGTATCTCTCTTTATGGAGAAAGCAGAACCGTTGGGAAAAATCGGTAATCCTAATGAACTCCTACCCCTAAACAGAGATATCATGACCTTGTCTGTGAAGTCCCTATAATACTTCTGTAACTCTGTCTCAACTCCGTATATTGAAATTTTAAAGGCTGCAGCATTAAAATCCTTTTTGTTTAACCTCTTCAAGAATTCCTTATCTACTCTCGCATCTGCGTCAAGAAAAACAAAATAATCGCCTATTCCTTTACTACAAGCGAAATTTAGCGCTCCAGCCTTACCCCCTTTAGGATTATCCCTTCTGAAGATTCTGAAGTTTTTAGGCAGGGTGAAATCACCAAATATTTGCTTAAAGTGAGTCTCATCGTCATCTGAGACTATAATCACTTCATAATTTCGATAATCTAAAGAGGACAAATTATCAATCAGTCCTTTTATAGTCTCTCTGTCTTCTCCTTTTACCGCAATTATTACGGAAAAGAACTTTTCTCCTCTACCTTGTGGTTTTATATCACTAGTAGCTTTCAAACCCACTCTGTAATAATAGACTTGTAAAAGGTTCCATAAAGCTGGGATAAATGATAGGAGTAAAATAATAATTATGAGGAAAGAATCAGGGATAAAAAACCACATTATTCATTTTCCTGAAGCCCTTTTAATTGCAGCATTTATTCTAGCCTTGGCTTCGTTTGTAGATCCCCAACCGGAAACTTTTACCCATTTACCTGGCTCCAGCTCTTTATAGTGCTCGAAGAAGTGTACGATCTTGTTCTTTACAGCCTCAGGCAAGTCGATTATATCTCTTATGTTCGAATAGCTCGGGTCTATTTTGTCCTTTGGAACTGCAATGATCTTTGCATCTTCTCCCTCCTCATCCCTCATGTAAAGAATCCCCACAGGTCTAGCTTCAATAACAGTACCAGGCAGTATAGGATATGACGTTATCACTAATACGTCTATAGGGTCTCCATCCTCCTCTAGAGTACCGGGTACGAAACCGTAATTGAACGGGTACATCATAGACGTATAAAGAACTCTGTCTACCTTTACTACGTCTTCCTCTTCGTCGTATTCGTATTTTATACTTGAACCCATTGGTATTTCTATTACTACGTTTACTTCATCAGGTGCTTTTTTACCTGGACCCATTTTCATAATTTCTCCCTATTAAAAATAAGGGAGCTACTTAATTAAATCATTTATTAGAAAATCTATCTGATTTTCTATTAAATTGAAAGGACTTCTTCTCTTCATCTCTTGTAATACACTGAAATAGGTCTCCATAATTTCCTTGACATCATAACCTTGTCTCAAGTACCTCTTAGCTTGAAGATAAGTAGCTAACATCTCGCTCAACTTCGCTATTTGTCCCTCCAAAGACCTGTTTTTATACTCCTCGAAAAGCTCCTCTCCAAGACCTAACTGTTTAATTGCTTCCTTCTCAATTTCCTCCTTTTGAGGAAGTCTATCAGTAGCCCATTTAGGTAGATCGCCTAAAAGGCTCTCCCCTATGTCGTGAAACACTGCTATTGCTACCGCTTTCTCTGGCGACACATTGACTCCTTTCTCTTTCAGCTTTTTAGATATGTAGTAAGCCAATATTCCTGCCTCCCAACTGTGTTGTGCTACGGTCTCACCCACTGATGGTGGAACTCCCCTCTGCATCCATCCAGTCCTGACTAAATTCTTTCCTCCTGAAAGTATTCTTTCTAGATCTATGTCCGTCATAGCCTATCACTTAAATATTTTAGCGCACTTAATATTTCTTCTACTGAACTAGTCCAAAGCCTTATCATCGCCTCTTTACCCTTAACACCTCGGTCGAATATCACATTAGGGACATCTCCGTAAGTCATGTAAACATGATTAACCAACCATTCCATGCTTTTACCCTCTATTTGGGGGTTGGGCTCTAGCTCCCTGTTTACTTCAATAACCTCATATCCTATCTCCTTGAGAAGTCTTACTACCTCGTCTGTGAACTTGATGTTAATTAAAACTCTGGCGTCCTTCTTGAACTTCATGATCGATAATAAAAGCCTTGCCGTATGGGTAGGTTTACCGAACACTACGGGTAAGCCAACTTTCACTTTATTGTCCCAGTTTCTAACTAACCTATCCCTGAACACCGCTATATCCTCTAAGCCAGTTACGAAATCAGGATCTATTGAATGGGCTAAGTTAGATTGTACTTCGGGGATTAACTTATAAAAGTTCTTCCATTGTTTAACTTCGTAGGCAAATTTATGCATTTCTTCAATTACCTCGAACTTCATAGACTTTACAAGTGCGGGAGTAATCGGATCAACGGGACCTATACCCTTTCCGATATTAAGCCCGTAATATATAGCCTTTTGGAGTAGCTCTCTAGCGGATCTGAAAGAGAAAACAACGTCTTTTCCTTTTGCTAACCCGGCTGAAATTGCCGTAGCGAAAACACTACCTGTCCCATGAGTGTTCTTGTTATAAACTATTCTCTTGTAACCTATTTTGAAGTACTGATCTTTCTCGCCGTCGTAAAGGACGTCTATACTATACTCTCCTTCTATGTGGCCACCCTTCACTATGACATACGGGATGTTGTACTGCCTCGAGAGCTCTTTACAAGCTTTTTCAGCATCATTAATTCCCATAACCTTAACTCCAGACAGAATCGAAGCCTCAACAGCATTAGGTGTCAAGACTGTTGTTCTCGGTAATATGACCTTTTTATAATCCTCGATGTCTTTTATTAAGGGAGTGCCGTCTTTTGCGTATATCACGGGATCTGTTACTAACGGAATTTTGTCCGCTAACAACTCAACTACCACGTTAAATTGTTCTTTAGTATAAACCATCCCCAGTTTCGCAGACTTGACTTCGAAGTCAGAAAGCAATACCTCTAATTGCCTCTTGACAACTTCAGAAGGTATGGGAAAAACGTGAGAGATACCGAGGGTGTTTTGGGACGTAATCGCTGTGGTTACCCCTACTCCGTGAACACCCATGATTTCATAAACCTTGATGTCCGTCTCTACTCCAGCACCGTTACCGCTGTCAAAGCCAGCAATACTAAGCGCTACCGGCTTTATCATTCCTCTTCACCCTTGTATTACCAGCAACTACCCAGAACTCTCCGTCGTCTCTTACCTCAAGTTTCCATATACCAGTCGAGTGCTTTACCATTTCAACGGCATCCTCTACAGCTCTAATTGCTTCTTTCCTCCCTCTCCCTAAGGCCATGACTAAGAACACGTCATCACCAGGCTTTAATTCATCAATTACGTGAATTATCTTAATCTTCACAAGGTCCTTATATTTCTCCTTAAGAGAGGAGATTATTTCCTCGAACCTTTTTTTCGTGTAATCCTCATAAGCTTGGTACTTTAACTTGTATACCTTATGCCCTTCTACAACTCCTTTAACAATACCCAAATAGATTACCATTGAACCTACTTCTTCTCCCGCCTCCTCTCTGAACTTCCTTATTTCCTCTAGTATATCCAACCTCCCACCTATCCTCAGTTCCCCTCCAGCAGGCGGGGGAAAGATTGCCACCTCATCACCGTTATTGATTTCTTCTTGTTTCTTACCGTTGACTAAGATCGAGATTTTTATATTTCCTAGTCCTTCTCTGACTATTTTTCCGAATTCCTTACCGTATTTCGCCTCTAACTCTGAGATGAGACATTCCACGGTTTTGCAATCTGTTTCCACTATTTCGTACTCTTTACCGGTGAAATCTAATAGAAAAGCGAAATATCTAACCGTAACTTTCATCTCTCCCCTTCCTCTTTTTAATCTTTAAGGTTAAATTGTGGATGACGAGTTTTTAAATTATCTACTTGGTAATGAAAGCAATAGGAGAAAAATTATAGAAGAGAAATACTCAAAGAGTGACGTTGAAATACTGAGAAGACTGAACGATATCGAGAGCATGTTAAGACAAGTTATTAAAAGCGTTGGATCTAGTGACAAGAAACTAACGGAAAACTCTTTATGTGAACAAGTCCTCGAAAAGGGATTCGTGATACTTGAGGGGCATGGAATTAACAAAAACCTCCACCCGTCGTTGTTTGTTTTGCCCTTAGATGAAGGAAGGATATTAGTGACTTTTAAAGATACCATAGACTTACTTATTGCGTTATTTGAAAAGTTCGAGGAAAACGTTGAAACTAATATTCCGAAAAGGCTTTTACCTTTATTCTCTTTCTTACGTAGATCTGGTTTGATTTATTATAATCACGTATCACGAAGGTATGAATTAATAAAATAGATTACATGATTTTGCTTAATAACCTAAAATCAAATAATCTCTAGGGTGATTGATATAAGTTCAGAGGAGCAGGTAATTGAAGGCGTGTTGAGAAATTACAAGAACATTGCCACAGTGGGCTTTTCCAAAGACCCTTCTAAACCTTCACATCAAGTACCAAAGTTTTTGATGTCCAAGGGCTATAACGTGATCCCCGTTAATCCCACAGTAGATGAAATTTTGGGTAGGAAGAGTTATAAAAGCTTACTAGATATCCCAGATAAAATAGAAGTAGTTGAGGTTTTCAGACCCTCTCAAGACGTTCCTAGAATTATAGATGAAGTCCTAGAGAGAGTTAAGAGGAAAGGTGACGTGAAGGTAATATGGTTACAAGAGGGGATAAGGAACGATGATGCTGCGGAAAAAGCAAGAAAAGCGGGGCTCATAGTAATTCAGGATAGATGCATGTACAAGGAGTATATGAAAAAGATCGAGGGAAATCCTCATCCTCCACCTGTAAGTCAAGTTGTTAGCTAAGTAAAACCTTAAAGGACTTGTCGTCTAAGTTGAACTCATCGTTAACGTATAATTGGAATAAAGTTAAAGGAGGTAGTTCCAATTCCTTACAATCTGAGAAAATCTCATTGCCAACAATTGTTACGTGTTCCCATGCCTCAAGTTTCAACACTTTTTTTAGATATTTTATCGAAGACAGTACTTCCTCCTTTTTCTTTTCTATAGCACTTTCAGGACCGTAGAAGAATATCTCGGAGTCTGTGAGAGGTATGCGTTCATGTAACTTTACACCCATGACAGTGATACTGACCTCATTATCACATATACATGTACCTCTTTCAATCGTATCCCTAGTTAGCACGTTAATTCTCATTGCCAACTCACTAAGCCCTAATCTTTCAGACCTCTCTTTTAGGAGTTTTAAGGATACTAAAGGAAAAATATAGTAGATTTCTCCTTGAACGTTCAAAGGATAAGCTAACAACTCCGCATCTTTTTCGAAGACCTTTACTCTGGGTATTATATGACACTCCCCATTTATCGAGGTCAGAGACTTAAAAACTATGATTTTCACATTATTATATAGACTAATAATCGATTTAAACTTGACTTGCATTTTATTATAAACTTTGATAATTTTCCTTTTATTTATTGATTTAGCTAAAAGCGTAAATTTATAAACTAGTTAAACTTAATTAATATATGAGGAAAAATGAGAAAAGGCATAAGGTTCTGTAGTTGTAGTGCAGTAGTAGGTATAGGTGCTTTCCTATTCGCGGGAGGACTCATGGGAATAGTAAAAATCGCGTCACCTGAATTCCCGCTCTATCTTGGAATGCTCTTAATGATTCTTGGTGTTCTAAGCAGTTCTTTGACCTTAGCCCCTGACCAGAATGAGTATGAATAGGTTAAATAATCAGTTATGGTTAGTAGAAAACTAATTTTTATTCAAGTTAACCGAGCTTAAGAGAAGTTTTATTTAAAGGTATTATACAAATATATCGATGCGGAGATTTATCTTATTTTTATTGGTTTTAACCATTATAACTGCTGTTCCAACACCTGCAATAACTCCACAAGCACAAATTTCTCCTAAACCTATAGGTTTAGCCTCTTATGGAATCTACTCTAAAGGTGCTAATTCTACATATACAATAACTACAAACCAAATAATAGGTTACTTCAATATATCTTCTATTAATTCTTTCAATCCAAACTCCCCTGAACCTTATTACGCTACGTTACAACTAGGAGGGACAGTTAATAACTCAATGGCCGTGAATTGGTTACAAGAAGAACTGGTATTTAATACGCTTAATGATACCTTTTTCATAGGATGCTATTATAACGGTAATCAGAAATTTAACACGACCTTATTACATTTTTCGTTACCCTTAGCAGGGTATTTAATCATATCTTTGATCTACAACCAAACCTTCACTATAGTTAAATATCAGTACGTAATAATACAAAACGGCAGTAGGTTTTTATCACCTGAAGTTAGAACTGCTATTGTTTCAACTATACACGGTAGGGCTCTTTTCACTGTAAATTTTCCCACAAAGGAAAACGTTGAACTCGTCTTCGGGGGATTTAACAGTGTTACAAACTTCACTTCCTTGAACTCTGAACTTGGGTTATTTTATAACCAGAGCGGACTTAAGCCCTTTCCTTCAGTCTTTAACTTCGGGATGAACGCCACGGGTTCGGCTGAAGACTTAATTACAATCCTTGAGCCAGACGGAAACGTAGAAGTAACGACAGGTAGTCCGAGTTACGGTCTAATAACCAGTAACTACAATCCTCCTATACCACCCTTAACTTTTGTGAACGAGAGTTTTATAATAAACAGATTGGGCATATATCAAAGTAAAGATTTCTATATCGACAAGCCTTACAATATAACTATACCTAACGTTCTGGGAATTAGCAGTAACATGTACTTATATCTGGAAAAAGTTATAGGACAAACTTACATAATCCCTAACAACAGTACATTCCAAACTTTCGATATATTATTATATTATGACGAGAAAGTAATGGTCACGATCGTCTACCCTAACTCTTCAGCAATTACCTACAACCTACCCGTGAACACTACTGTAACGTTACCGAGGATAATAAATATTAGCAATAACGAAATTCTAGTTTTACAAAAAAACGTCCAAATATTAGTGACTAACTCAACACCGCCAATAATAAATACTTCAACTTATTACGTCTCTGAATATTTAGTCAGGATAACTTACCCTAACGGTACAACAATTATGAATTGGTATCAGAAAGGTACTGTCTTACAGTTACCACAGTATATATACGAAACACCTCATGAGAGATTTGAACTAGTAGGAAAAAACATTATTAATGTATCCTCTCCGTTAAACGTACTGCCTCCTTATCAGCTGGAGTATGAAGTGTCCTTAGACTATGGGAACTTTAATGTTACCTATTGGGCAAAGAACGGTCAACTGGTTACTCTTAACGCGTATATTCCTTTGTTCTACGAAGGAGAATGGGAAGGAACCTATAATGTCCCTGTAGGAGGCACTGTAGTTGTAAACCAATATATTATTGAAAGACTAGTCTTAAGCCCGAATATAGCGCTTATCTCCTTACTGGCGTTGATATCAGCCTCGGTAGTGTTAGTATTAATCTTCTGGCATAGAATTAGAAAAATTCTATGAAGTTAGTTCTTTACTTTAATGAATATTGTGAGAGCTGAAAGTACTAGGGATATGAGGATGAAAAGAGATGATACTAGAAATGCAAAGTGAAGACCCTCTGTGAAAAATACCATAGTTTTTTTATCCAATGAACTAGTACCGAGGAATATTTCAAACGCTACATATCTGGGGATGGACAGAGAGGCTACAGTTATACTTATCACATAACTCAATACAGTGCCTATACTGGAAAAAGTCCTTGCTAACCCTGATACACTTCCATAATATTCTTTAGGCGCACTAAACATAATTGCAGTGTTATTTGAAGGCCAAAATAGGGAAGAACCTATCCCCGTAACTGTAGATATAGCTGATACTAGGTAAGGTGAGGAATAAGGAGTGAGTAATACAAAGTATAAAATAAGCGAGGCTAATGTACCCAGTAATCCTAAGGAGGCTAATAACCCAGGTTTAGTCCTCTCAGTTCTCTTACCTACAATAGTTGAAAGAACACTGGCTACTATGTACCCCGGAACTAGAACAAGGGAGGCATATAAAGGTGAAAGACCCTTAACCCCTTGAAGGTACATGATGAGTAGGAAAGTTAGAGAGAGACCTCCTATCCCTTGGAAGAATAAGGCATATAAAGAGAGGCTTAATAACCTGATCTTTAGTAACTTTAAGTTTATTATCGGTTTTTCCACCCTCATTTCATTAAATACAAATAAAGGTAGAAGAGCTAAGCCTAGGATCACATAGAGCAGATCGGTAGGATTTACACCTACGCCTGCTATAGTGACCAGTCCATAAGATATGAAGAAAAGGATTAGAGCTAGAATACCGCTACCGGTCACGTCAAGCTTACTCCTTGTAGGGTTCACGTCCTTAATCTCCCTAAGCCCTACAAGTATAGCGAAAATACCTATGGGAACATTAATATAAAATATATATTGCCAACCCAATAGTGTGGTTAAAATCCCTCCAAGCACTATACCGATTAAAGCACCAATATTCCAACCCAAAGCAGTTAGACCATAAGCTCTACCCCTGCTGCTAGGAGAAAAGAGATCTGCAATCAAGGCAGTTCCGTTAGAGGATATCAAACTTCCTCCCAAGGCTTGAATCACTCTGAAAAATATAAGTAGGTCTATACTAGTGGATAGACCGCAAAGCGCTGAAGCTACGGTGAAAAGGGCAAAACCCAAATTATATATTTTCGACCTTCCGAATATGTCTCCTATTCTTCCTGCTTGCGTCGAGATGACTGCTTGGACTAGCAAATAAGACAAAAGTACCCATACGGAAGTGTAAAGGTTCGTTTTTAAGTCGACTGTAATAGTAGGCAAGGCTAAAAGAACTATAGTAGTATCTACAGAAGCCATTAATGTACCTAGAACTATAATTGTAAGAACAAGATTTTGTCGCATAGAATAGTTCATAGCCGAACGAATATAAAAGATTGTCAGAGAGTGTCTTATGTTGGACCTTATAACTGAGCCTTATGAACAGATTACAAAGGTAATTTTTATTAACTGATTATCACACATTATCAACTGAAGATAAGGCATCGGGAATATGGATATAGATGAATTAATAAGTAAGTCTCTTTCTACATTCGATAAATACTATGCATTAAAAAACGTAAATTGCTCTAAAGTCCTCGTTGCTAAAGTAAATGGAAAAGAAGTAGGGTTTGCAGAATTAAAGAGAAGAAAGAACATAGGTGCTATATTCTATTTGGGAGTTCTGCCGGGATATAGAGGCAAAGGAATCGGAAAAGACATGGTGAGAAGAGCTGAGGAATATTTCAAGGCTAAAGGGCTTTCACTAGTTGTAGCTTCTACGAGAAGTTGGAATATAGCAGCTGTCAGAATGTTTTCTTCTCTGGGCTACAAAATAATAAAGAAAGAAAAGGTACAGAAATTTATTATAGAATTACTAGACGCTACGGAAGATGACCTAATATTATGTAAAGAATTAGGACACTCCAGCTGTGACGAAATAAAGAGAAAGTAAGTCAACCTTCCCGAATGTTAATAGGATTTGACAAAGTCACTACAGTTTTTTCACTATCTATGAGTTTTCTAACGTCCTTAGGTAAAAGAAACATGTTCTTGTGAGTTATTTCATCGTAATACCTCAATTCACCCATTACTCTGTTAAGTCTGTTCTTTACGTTTAACTTACTGACATTGACCTTGTCTGAACAGAAGATAAAAGCCCACACAGTATCAAAGGAAGGGACAAAAGATAAACCCACAGACACGTAGTTATATATTTCCCTCAACGTCTTTACAAGCCTTGAAAACGAATGAGGAGATTGATACGGAGAAGTGCCCTGAGTTACCATAACGTCCTTTACTAACTTCTTCACCTCT
>NZ_JBBHKR010000057.1:0-56537 GCF_037389425.1 Stygiolobus sp. CP850M | reverse complement strand
GGCATTACCTGAAGAGTCTTCTGATATATCTTTTATACCATTCTGTCTTAAGAACGATATAAGAGTTACAGATCCTCGATCTTTGTAAGATCCCGTAGGGTTGAGGAAATCTAGTTTAAAACGAAGTTTTCCTATCTTGAGAAGAGGTGTATTTCCTTCACCTAGCGAAATCCATTCTTTAATATAAGGGAAGTTTTTTCTTATCTCTGTATTATAATCTCCTAGTATCTCTACCTTAAAAGGTCCTCCGCATCTCGAGCACGTTATCTCGTATATGTTTTCCCTTTCCTTGCCGCATCTTGTGCATTTAATTATGAATTCCACAGATGAACTATGTGACATTAAACCTAAAATTTGTGTTTACTGTACTTATGAAGAATCTTTAACATATTTTTTGATTTCTATGGATGTATTTATAATGTTAGAAGGTTTTAATTCCCGTTAAAAATTGGAGATTGTTAATCCTTAGGATCACTATATCGATGTAGAGAAAAGATTTACACTATTTTGATTCGGCCTTAAATGGATCAGACAACTTTTTAGATTATTCTTCTAGAATTCTTCTGTCACTTTTATTATGTTTTTTAAACGAAGAAGCTCGATAACGATAAAAGTATTCCAAAGATACCTATTCCCATTATTATGTTTGGTAAAGGAAAAATAATTAGTTAGAAGTCCATAAATAAAAGCCATAACAGGAGATAAACTATTCAGAAAAATCTGAATTATTGAGTTTACTCTCCCCATTACTTGATTTGGGAATTATTCTGGTAAATATACTATCCAGAGGTATATTGATAAATGACATATATATACCTAGAAAAAAGAATCTAATGAATCTATCAGTGGAGATTTGGTTATTGCAATAACTAAGAAAGATATTCCAAATTCCATTGAAATAGCGGTTATAAATATTGGGTTCATCAGTTTTTAGCTATCATACTTCCTATTGTTCCACCTAAAGTCGCACCAATAGAAACAATAGAAAATAGAAGAAGAAAGATAGTATAGAAGATAGCTGAAAAATGGAGAGTTAAGTGAAAAAGTCCAGATGCATAAACATCTAGGGCAATAAAAGTACCGTTGAAAAGCATGCCTAAAATCAAAATAGGAGTAGATAAGATAACATTTGCCGATCTTCTTAAATCTCTGGACATACCTAAATCTTCAACATATTATCACCTTAAAATATTGAAAGAAAACGAGCTTATAATAATAAGAGACGTAATTACAATTACGAGACCTAGAACTATTATTCAGATAACACCGAAAGGTAAACTCATTATAGAAAAATACATAGAATTACAGGGAAAAATACAAAAGAAAAAATAAGGAACATGAAATCTTACAAAAATTAACTACGTATATTGATTGATTATAATCAAAATAGACTAATTATATCTTTATGATAGGTGTTCTTTATCAATATATTATTTCTATTAATATTTCTATTAATATTTCTACAAAAGCTACAATTAATAATAAATCCTTACGTGAAATAAGGAAATTATGTAAGCAAAGAGAGTCAGGACATATATACCCGGTCTAGACGAAATCCTTTATGGTGGAATACCAGAAAGGAACATTGTATTGTTCTCTGGGCTGAATCCTTTCTCACGGTAACAGATATCTTTTTATATCTGTTTATAACGAATTTTCGTTGCTATATGATAATCTCTCACACCGATGTGGGCTATGCCCAAAAGGGTGGGAGTGATTGCAGAGATGTGAGGCCCGTGCCGTTGGGCTCGAAGGAGTCCCATGACCCACCTACAGTAAGTAGGCGGTTAAGGGCTAAGTCCCTACACTCGATCATGAGTGAACATAAAATGATTGAAATGAGAGCGTAGGGACAAACGGGCCCTGGGACTGGAAAGTCCATAATGGCAAAGCAGTTCATATATAACGGTCTAACAAAGGGTGAAAATGGTATATACGTTACTTTGGAAGAACATCCCGTTTCAGTCATAAGGAGTTTTCATTACTTTGGTTGGGATATTACCAAGTATGAAAGAGAGGGAAAGTTTTCTGTAGTTGACGCTTTTACGGGCGGTTACGGTGCAACCGCCCAAAAGGAGAAATATGTTGTTAAAAATGTGGATGATGTAAAGGAATTCTCCGAAGTTTTGAGAACTGCAATTAAAGAGACTGAGGCTAACAGAGTCGCCATTGATTCAGTGAGTACATTATACCTTACTAAACCTGCAATGGCGAGAGGAATAGTAATGACGCTAAAGAGGGTAATTTCTGGTCTAGGCTGTACAGCGTTCTTCGTTAGCCAAGTTTCAGTTGGTGAGAGGGGTTTCGGCGGACCAAGTGTAGAACACGCTGTTGACGGTATAATAAGATTAGACCTAGACGAGTTCGAGGGCAAGATGTATAGGTCGATAATAGTGTGGAAGATGAGGGACACGAAGATCTCAATGGTAAGGCACCCAATGGAAATCACTGATGAAGGTATTGTAATACAATGGGACAAATACCTGAGGATTACGAACTTTAAGGCAGAGATAGATCCTTTACCGCAGAAGGAAGTTGAGGAGATGAAAAAAGCTGTCGAAGAAGCAAAAACTTATCAGAAAAAGGAAGAAAGTGAAGAGGAGGATAATGAGGAATGAAAGGTCTTCATTCATATTATAGCCCTTTCCTCCTTCCTCGATTTTCCTAATTAAATTACGTTATAACCTACATCTAGCTTCTCCGAACTCCACCCCTAAGAGTTGGTCATCTAAGCGGTTGGGTAATATGCCCTCTTCGTCTATAACAGATATACTTAACAGAGATAAGTTGATGGGAAGACTTAGAGAAGGATATATTATTTTATCTAAACTTTCTCTAAAATATGGGGTGGAGGGGGACTTAATGGGTAAAATCTGATGAAGTGACAGATATTATGATTTTGAAAGAAAAGTGTAGTAAGTTTAAGAAAAAGCTCCTAAGGTTAGTGATACAATTTTGGTATTTGCATGTTAGTAGGAAGGTCATTATGTGTAAAGATACTACTTTCATCTACAAATAATGAAGGAATAATTATCATTAACACGATTTGATCTATTCGACTTAACTAACTTCTCCCTCCTCAGTAAGGACTCCTTTATTTTGCCAGTTTCTTATTGTTCTAACACACATATTTCATTTCTCCTAAAGATTTAACATTTTATAATGATTTATATAAGGTGAGTTTTTATACAAGAATCTAAAGAAACTATTTATGCATATGGGTTCTACAATTACAATTCAGCAAATAGCGGCTTTAGTTTACATTCTCGGTATGATGATAATAAATTTTGGGATCTTGGCCTACATTCTCAGGAAGGAATATGTCAATAAAAAGGCAATGTTTTTCATCGTCTCGATAATACTCTACATGGGAGTTGAGAGCATAGCCTTCGGCTACGTAGTGTTTTACGGCGGTACGCTGTTCATAGAGCCCTTGTTGTTGATGATCGCCTCTGTTCCTTTATTACTTTCAGCGACAGTAAAGAGTGAAATTATAAGGGTTAAATCAGATAATTCATCATCTTTACTACTAGCAATCTCGGTTATCTTCGACGAGTTTAGTATGGGATACTTATATTCCTCAGCTTTCGGCCCACGAATGTATAACCCGGTCATCGATGCAGTCAGCAACATAGCTTTCGGGATAATGATGTTTGCCGATGGTATATTCTTCCTAGTCTTAAGCAGAGTGAAGGACATCTTCGAGTTATCTTTTGCGACTTTCGCAATTTCCATGGCGTTTTTACCGTCGATATTTATCCAGTTCTCGAAGGAAATAGAGTTGGTAGCCTCTCTGATTTCCACGACGATCATGATAATAAACGTGATCACTCTCTACTTAATCGCGATAAGGAGAATAAACCTCAAAGGAGTCATAGTTAGCATTTCGTTAGCCGCCTTCGACTTGTTTATGATGATAGGGTTGAGTACTTTTGCCGCTTTAAACGACATGTGGACTATTTCGCTTTCTATCTTGATCTCTATGGTTTGGTACTTCGTTTTGGTGATCAGAGACATCCCGGCAAAGAAAATAGATTATAAATTAAGGTACCCATTCTTACTTCTTGTCCTCATAAACCTAGCCGAAATAACCATGGGTTTTGGTGAAAGTGTTTTAGGCTTTGACATAACTAACTCCCTATTCGTCGCTAAAGCGATGCATACGATGTCTTCTATGGGCAGTTCCATGAACACAATGGCAGGTCAGGGTATGCACTCTATGTCTGGTAGTATGTCTTCAGGGATGGGTATGCACTCTATGTCTGGTAGTATGTCTTCAGGGATGATGATGATGAGGAGTCCCTTCACGAATCCTTTCTGGTGGTTATTCCCGTTCAATCCTTATGCTATGGGTACGATGTTCTTGCATGCAAGCAGTAACTTACTATTAAACGCCTTTATGACTTCCTATATGTTCGTTATGGCGACAACTATGTCTCCCTTCTACGTAATAATGATGGGGGCTGAAATGGCTTTTTTAGTGTATGAGAGGTTTAAGGTAAGTAAGAACTCGCAAGTTAAAAAATGGGCTCTGGTCATCCTAGTGGGAATTCCCCTCTTCGTGATCACAATCCCCTACTACACTAACTTCTACGTATTCGGCATGAGTGGAATGATCTTCCCAGTGACTCTCTTACCTTTCGTGGTCTCGCTCATCGCGATAGCATTAGCGACGTCACTATTCGGTAGGAGGGCTTACTGTAATACCGTATGTATGGCAGCCCATATGTGGACTAATGTATTTTACGACCAGTTCAAGCCTAAGAAGACGAGTAAGATTTGGGAATATACGAGGTGGGTATTCCTTGTGCCAATGGTTATAGCTTTTTCGCTGTTCGTGCTAATGGAGCTCAAAATGTGGACTCCACCTAAATTAGGCATGGCAAAAATAGATCCACTAAACTTCTACGGAATGTTCGTACTCAACTACGTGTGGTGGTTCTTCTACTTTCTCACTCCGGTCTTCGGAGCGTACAGTTGTGCAAGACAAGGTTGGTGCGGTTTCGGGACATTTGCAGGTATATTTAACAAGGTTCTGTTTAAGATAAGAGCTAAAGACGTAGAGACTTGTAGGACTTGTCAGACGAAAAGTTGCGAAGGTGCTTGCCCGGTAAAGATACCGATCTCTGTTGACGTCCTCCAGAAGGGCTATAGTAATAGAATATCCTGCGTAGGTTGTGGAGACTGTGTTGAAGCTTGCACTTATAATAACCTAATGATTGAGGACATAACTACTAGGTTTAGGCATGGGGTCAAAGTGTAAAAAGATAGAGAGTTTTTATCTTTTTATCTCACTATCTCTCGATCTTTTTTAATTTTCCCCTTTCAGGTCAGATCAGAAAAACTCTCAGTCTTAATCTCTTATCATTTGTCAATTTTTTTCTCTAAGATCTCTTTCATTTTCCTCCCGTTATCTAACATCCATAAGTCGTTGTTAAAGAACACAAATATATCCTTAGCGTGGAGTTGTATCAGCTTATCCACTACCTCTTCTAGCTCTTTCTCAGAATATTCATAGAAGTACCAGTTGTCCCTACCATGCATTCGCAAATAAACTACGTCATGAGACTTAAAGTAGTAATTGCCAATCGGAGAGTCTATAGACACAGTTACGCATTCAGTTTGTGGAACATCTTTAAACCAGTCCAAACTCCTGAACTCTATTGCTCCACTATCTCCTAACTCCAGACATATATCCTTAACTCTCTTTATGTTTTCATCGCTTTTACGAAAGTTAGGGGGTAACTGAAATAGGTAGAAGCGGGGTCTTAATGGTTCGAATATCTCAACGAATTTTCTGACCTCGTCACTTACGTCTTTTAACCTCTTTACGTGGGTAACTTTCCTGTTAACCTTGATAGCCCAAGTGATTTCGTACTTCCTCCACTTTTCAACTTGCTGGGGTGTAGGGATTCTGTAAAAGGAGGCGTTAAGCTCAACAGCGTTAAAACCGGAATATTTAACGTACCAATCCAGGTTTTTCTTAGGGTTCCACGGGTATAGCCATCCAGACGTACCTATGAATATCATTTATTATACTTCACATGTATAAAAACACGATCAATCTTTTAATTCTTAACTAACAGTCTTACGGTCAGACAGTCCCACTAATTCCATTACCTTTCTCCAGTTTTTCTCGTAGGCTTGAGAGAGCTTTATGAATTCAGGATGTTCCGCCACTTTTCTTATTGCCTCAAGGTCTATCTTATTTACGACCCCTTTCTCCTTCAGTTCCAACAATAAATATACTACGTTAAGTTTAATGTGGATATTCAAAGGTTGATACAAAAGCTCGTTCAAGTAATCGTCTGAAGGTTTCTTCACCAGACCTATCTCTAGAAAGTAGGGTAATAAGCTCCAAGCGCTTATTCTAGTATAGGGGTCTCCCCTCAAAGCCCTCTCGAAATACTCTACATTAGACTTTAAGACGTCAAGGCTTATTATCCCTTCCTTCCATAGGTCATAGGCTATCCACCAAGCATTTATATCACCCTCTCTTAAAGCTCTTTCCAGTTTTCTCTCGTCGTAGTCTCTCTTGTCCACTATACCCAATTTCACGAGTTGTGGCAACATCTGCCATGCGTGTAAAGCTACGTCAATATCTTCGTCGTCTAACATCTCCAAAAAGTAGTTCTTAAGCGATCTCATGTCAATGCTCTTATATAATATCTCAGCCTTTTTCCACCCGTCTAGTCTATCGTATTTGTTCTCAGCTTTTAATAATCTTTCGTAGAACTCCTTGTTCATATACTATGTGTACACTTTTACACTTTTATGTTTATCTACTAATTCTGAATTTTACTATGTATACAAAAAATAATATTTATAAAATTCTGTTGATGAAAGAAATTCTTACTTTAACGACACTAAATATCAAAGAATAAAATGGTAATTAACTCTAGCTCAGATCTTGTTAGTGACAAACCATGGCAAAACCTTATGTAGCTATAAACATGGCAGAGGTAAAAAACGATCCTAAAACCCTAGAGCTCTTCGGCAAAGTAGGACCTAAAGTCTGTATGGTGACAGCTAGGCACCCAGGTTTTGTAGGATTCCAAAATCATGTACAGATAGGTGTAGTACCTTTAGGGACAAGATGGGGAGGAGCGAAGATGGAAATGAGCCAAGAGATGCACAGCATCTTCCTGTTCCAATACACCTTCTGGAAAAACTGGAAAGATCACGAGGAAATGCATAGGCAGAACTGGGCTAACTTGTTCAGGCTATGCCTACAATGCTCAGATCAAATGATCTGGGGACCCTACGAGCCCTTATACGAGATAGTCTACGCAAATATGCCCTTGAACACGGAGATGACCGACTTCACAGTAATGATGGGTAAGAAATTCGCCGCAGGAGAGACAGTTTCAGTTCCTCCAATTTCACAGCCTTACGGTAAGAGAGTCGTCGCTTTCGGTGAACATATCGTGAAAGAAGGGTTAGAGAGCCAATTTGAGGAAAGCGCAATAAAGACTCTAGAGGCTTTCAGATCAGCACCGGGCTTCTTAGGAGGAATGATACTTAAAGAGATAGGTGTCTCACCTTTAGGAAGTTTACAGTTAAACGCTAAAGGCTTCCACCAGATACTGGAAACAGCCAACGGGATGGACGTACCCGACCCAGTCACTATATACGAAGCTCCTGAATTTAAGAACAAACCTCAAAGGTATATTGTCCACACGGAGTGGAGTGATACCAACGCTTTGATGTTCGGTTTAGGTAGGGTGTTAATACACCCTGAGGTGAGGCAGATACACGACAAAGTGTTAGACACCTTAGTATTCGGTCCTTATATAAGAGTTCTAAACCCCATGATGGAAGGTACGTATTGGAGAGAGTACTTAAACGAGTACCACCTTTAAGCCCTTTCTCTTTTTTTAAAATCCAAGTGTTTTTCCAATAATTTTTCTCAATTATATGTAAAGAATGTTGAAGTTCTTTACTTTTTAATCCAAGTGTTTTTCTTGAAGTGAGTAGTTTATGGTGAACTATTGAATGAACATAGTCGTCTAGTTCGTAAATTATTTGGGACTAACAAAATATTCCCGTATCTGACGACAAAGATTATATATAGCCACGACCTTACTCGTCGTAGAGGCGCTTATGAACTCCACTTGTTGATAATACACGGTCACAATAACCGACTCATCTACGCTCTGGAACGGCAAGGGTTCCCTTCTCGTCGTTCCCACCATCGATTCAGGGTTACATTTGGTGGGCAGTCGAGGTTAATCAAAACTTCCTCACATGAAAAGAGAGCTTTCATCTTTAACGTCTAGTCCCTTAAAGGAAGGAGATACTAAGTACTCCTCCCGCAGTCCTGTTAAGCCCTTAATCGAACTGGAGAGGAACATCATTAGCGTCATTAACAGAAAATTAGAGAAATGAGGTATTTAAACATAGGGCTATCCATCACCTTGGCGAGGTTTCCGCCTTTTTAACCCCCAGCTTCTGTAATTCTGGAGACATAAAAGTAAGATATTGGTTACGACGTAGGTAGTGATGATCTTTATCCTTATGGCTATTTTCATAATATATGCACCGTTGTAGTAGAGAGAAATGATGTGAAGAAAAAGTTTTCAGACTGAAACTCAATTACTACCTATGAACAAAAGAACATTGACTGTCTTATCGTTAGTCCTCGTTTTACTGATCGTGACGGAGCTATATCTGGTAATATATTACCACTATAAAGTTAATATAAACCCCTCAATCTTCTCTTCACCTACTACAAGTCCTCTAAGCCTCACCAGACCTCCAACCCCTTCCTCTACACAACTCCCCAACTTAACCTCTCCAATATCCTTGAGACTAGTAATGAATTACTATAACATCACATATAACTCTTCGGTAAAGCTCTTCTCAGAATGTCCTTATGTTAATAAGTACTTCGTGGAAAGCGATAACTTGTTGGCAGTGATCGCGTTAAAGGACTTA
Source organism: Stygiolobus sp. CP850M (assembly GCF_037389425.1). Lineage (NCBI taxonomy): Archaea > Thermoproteati > Thermoproteota > Thermoprotei > Sulfolobales > Sulfolobaceae > Stygiolobus > Stygiolobus sp. CP850M. Next base: position 47,600 of record NZ_JBBHKR010000057.1, on the reverse strand, counting down.
AATGCCTCCATGTGGGAAACGGTTTGGGATAACATCAAGAGTAACATAACTTTGTCACCTTACTTGGTATTAGCGGGAATACACAACTTCACGTGGATGTTTAAAGACCCCGTAAATGAGAAAGTTTGGGGACCCATCTGTACTATAAGTTTTAACGATTCTCCAAGCTACCTTGCTTGGTACGAATACGCTGACACTTCTCTTTTATTTTCTATTTACGAGCTTGAAAACGGGAACATAACCCTTGCAGAGAAAGTGTTTGAAACTACAATTAACGACTTCTGGAATGGTTACGGATTTCAGGATGAAAGTGTTACAAGTAACGTCTATGCTTCTTATAAGCTAGCCTTGGCTATCATAGCGTGGAAGTACATAGGTAAATATGACCAGACGTTTGCGATGGAGTATTTGCCTTTAATTCTTAAGATATATAACATTGCTAAACATCTGCAGTCCCCTATTGGAGGTTATTTCAGTAATTACAAGGTAGTGAACGGGACCGTAATCCCGTTAGGGAATGTGAACACGGAAACGACTTCACTATTTGTTATAGCATTTACGATACAGTAAGATATAGTGAGTTTATTTATCTTTGCTCAATCGTCTCATCACCCAGTTAAAACGAGCAAGTGTTTAAGCGATCACGAAATTGCAGAAATGCGAGAAAATCAGAGTAAGCAGATCCGCAGAACTGGACAGTATGTAAATAGTTTAAAAACAAGTCTGCTAAGGTATTTAATACGAATACGTCGATACCAAATCTTGGTAACTGGTTATTGGAAGCCTCTTAGACTGTTTATCTTACTTCATTGTCTAGTAAATATCTTTCAATTGCAGATATACTATCTCTCTAACTTAAGACTTACCTTGTTTAAGCTATGAAGGCAATTGTCTACCTTACTTATTTAAATTAATTTAATAACCACTCATCTTAAAATATTAACATAAGAACCAGAATTTTAGAGAAATTAATCAGATTTACTCCCAAGTCCTAAATTGGTCAAGGAAAAGAAAATATCATTCTTTGAATAGAGTTAAACCTCACCGCAAAATTTATAAATCAACGGTAATGTGATAATTTATGAATAGTAAGTTATTTTCAATTCTAGTAACCACGGCATTATTACTTTCAATTTCAACACTATCTTTCTCGTCCACAACACAAACTTATATTCCGCCGTTAGAACTAAAGGGATTTCATGTAGTAGGAACATTATCACCAAACGATAAAGTGACATTTACACTCTTCATTCCCCTAAAGAACGTAGGGCTACTCTACTATTACGCTTTAGCAGTATCTAACCCCTCATCACCTCTGTATCACCATTTCTTAACAAAGGAACAAGTTGAAAAACTGTTTTACCCCACTCAGCAGTACGAGCAAGTCTTATCTTATCTGAAGCAATCTGGGTTTAACATTATTTTAACAGCCGCAGACTCGGTTATAGTAGCTACTGGGACTGTTGGACAAGTGGAGAAATATTTAGGTCTAAACTTCGAAGTCCTAAGTAACGGGACATTAATTTACTACACCTCTTACGGAGTACCTAAGATCCCGGCTTTCGTAATTTCCTCGAATGTCTCAGCAATTTTCTTCCAACACCCCTCAACGCTTGTTACTATTAAGGATGTAATGAAGCTAAAGCAAGAAGCCGGGTTACCAAATATGACGTTCCCCATAGAAGCTTACTGGCCTACAGCACTTTATAATGCTTACAACATAACTCCCTTGTTCAATCAAGGCTATGAGGGGCAAGGGTTTAATATAGGTATTCTAGATTTTTACGGTGATCCTTACATTTATCAACAGCTAGTCTATTATGATAAAGTTACAGGATTACCCAATCCGCCTAACTTTACTGTAGTGCCTATAGGGCCATATAACCCGGCCCTAGGAATATTTTATGGATGGGCTGGGGAGATAAGCTTAGATGTTGAAGTAGCACACACCATGGCACCGAAAGCAAACATTACCTTATATGTTGCTAACCCCAACATACCTTTATCAGCAGTAATCGCCTATATAGTTTCACAAGACAAAGTTAATGTACTCTCCCAGAGCTTCGGAATACGAGAGTCTGCATTTTCGAACTTATTTAACGGTCCTGAATTCTATTCTTGTGTCGTATTAACCGATGAGTATTATGCTATGGGAAGTGCTGAAGGTATTACTTTCTTAGCCAGTAGCGGAGATGGCGGAGGTAGCGGCTACAGTAATGGGCCTATAGGGGCTGTTATCTATCCCTCAGTTTCACCATTCGTCACCGCTGTCGGAGGGACAACAACCTATATACAGTTCCACGGTGGAGTAGAGCAAACTGCTTGGTCTAATTACGGCTTCATTCCTAACGACGTGAATTCTGGTGGTTCAACTGGAGGGTTTAGTATTATAGAACCTAAACCGTGGTGGCAATGGAGTTTACAGACGCCCGCTACATACCCTAACGGTAGAACTACACCAGATATTTCGGCAAACGCTAATGTATATCCCGGGATTTATATAATATGCCCCTATAACGTGACTACAATAACCGGAGGGACTAGTGAAGCATCACCTTTAACTGCAGGGATTCTGACAACTATAATGAGTTACCTAAATCACAGCCTAGGCTTAATTAACCCGATAATATACGAACTGGCAAATAGCAGCTATGAAAAAGTTTTCAACCCCATAACTTTCGGTTACAACATACCGTGGACTGCCAATTACGGTTATAATTTAATTACGGGTTGGGGTACTTTAAACTCCGGTAACTTAGCTTATTACTTAAAAACTACAAAAACAAATGTCAGCAATATTTCAATAGTCGTTAACGTTTATAATACTTCGGGGAAAACGCCTTTAGAGTTCTTCCCCGGTCAAGTTGTGGAGATAGTCGCTAACATAACAATGAACGGAATACCAGTGACCAACGGTAGCTTCTATGCTATAATTGAGGGAATTGAAGGAAATCTTACTGAAACTCAATTAACGTATAACCCCTCATTAAAGGAATGGGTAGCAACAGTTACATTACCTCAAAACGCTAACGGTTTACTTTTCGTTACAGTTTACGGTAATGGGAGTTATGGCTTTGTCGAAACGTTTTCTGGGTATTATGTACGATTCTTGACTCCAGCTACTTTTACACCATTTGACACGCAAGTAAGCAACGTTACAGAAGCTAATGTAACAAACGTTTACGGAGTTCCGGCGAACTTCACATTAAGCCTAAACGTTTACTCCTATAACATAACTGACAACGAATACATTATGACCAACTCAACAGTATTAACCCCTATTTCGACATATGGTCCTTGGGTTGGGACTTTAAACGCTAAAATAGGAGATGATTTATTAATTGCCACTAACGCTTATGGTTTCGTAGCGTTCTCTAACGGGATCTATCTACAATCACTCTTTATATTACCACAAATAGTGGCGGAACCCGGTAGTGTTGCGGGAGGGCAATATATAATTGTATCCGGGTTAATAGAACCACCTACCCTTCCACTACAGTATTCTACAACCATGTTAGATATTCTTCTTGGAACTAACGTAACTGCTGAATTAGTGAGTCCTAACGGTAAAGTAATTAGCGAGACTGTCGCTTCCCTCTCCCCCTCCGGCGAGATACTAGGATTCTTATACGTTCCTAAAAACGTCACAGCCGGGTTGTATACGGTATTATTATTCGCAAAATATGACTCATATACCTTAGGGATGAACTTAACGGGCTTCTTTTATGGACAGATTTACGTAACACCTAATTACAACACTCCCATAATTAAAACCGCAAAGTATGCTTACGAGGGACAAACATTGCTCATTTATGCTAATATAGAATATCCCAATGGAAGTGAAGTAAAGTACGGCATGTATTCTGCGTTTATTTATCCACAGATTTTAAGCCAAGAGTACTCGCAGATAAGTACAGAAATAGAGATACCGTTGTGGTTCAATTCAACGCTTAACGAGTGGGTAGGTAACGTAACTTTACCATCAGCAAGTAATTTAGGCAATCTCACCTACTTGTCTTCGACAACATACTTCGGATTACCTTTTGACATAATGGTCAACGGAATATCATTTAACGGGGTTCCCACCATAAATAACTATAATACGAGCTATACTTTCTACGTTTATCCCTATACTCTGGTAAAGGGACAACATATAGATGAAGGAGAGACCTATAATGCTGTTCTAGAGAATGACATTATAACGGGTAAGGTCACTTTAGCGAATGACATACTCGTTAATGATACTATAGAGGGTAATGTAAGTATAATCAACTCTAACATCACTTATGTAAACGCAGAAGGGTCTAATTTAACACTTGTAAACTCTTATGTTAACTCATTAACAGCCTTAAACACTAAAGTCAACTTGGTCTCAACAAGTGTAAACGAGCTAAACTTAGAAGGTTCTTCAAGCGTTGAAGTTATAAATTCACAAATAATAAACGTTACTCCCTCCTTACCTAAAGTAAACGTTAAAGTACCGATGACTGCTACTGGTGAGGTGAACGTTAGTATAACTGTAGGCGGGGAAGATGTTTCACAAGTGATGTTATACATTGATAACACGTTGCTAACAACGTTTAGCGGTAATGGTACTTTCGTGTATACTTTAAATACTGCTAGCTATCCAGACGGTACCTATACTTTGAAAGTGGTTGCGATGCAATCTGACGGATTAAGCTCTACTTACACAACCCATATCCAAGTCGAGAATCAGCTAGAAACACTAAATAATAAATTATCAACGCTGAATGATAGTTTATCGACGATCTCAAGCTCATTATCCTCAGTTAACTCTAACTTGTCTAGTAAAGTCTCTACATTACAAATAATATCGATCATAGGTATAATAATTGCAATAGTCGCAATAGCTCTAGCCCTAGTTCGCAGAAAATAATATCATCAGTCCAACGCTTTTTACCCTCAAGTCTTTTTTAATGATGGTTTATGTCCCTAGGTAGGAAAGAGAGGAATTCTTCTACTAATCCTATTAATAGTGGCTCTTTCATTAATACTCTCAGTGTTTAATATAACAACGGCTATGGCACAGACCACGCCACAGATCATGGTGTATAAGGTACTTGGAAGCGATGATATAAATAACCCTGGAGCTGCTGCACCTTTCTGGAGCGAGATCTAATGGGTAAACTTGTCCTTAACAGCTAATATACCGAATACACCGACATCTGGTTTAACTCGCTAGATACTAGTTAAGGCTGCGTGGAATGGATCTTGGATATTTATCCTTGTAAAATGGCATGCCCTAGAGCCCATTTTTAGTGGATGAAAATTATATATCAACACTTAGTTGTATATATCAATACGTTTAATACATATAGAAAATTTTTATTATAGACATTTTATCATATCTTGATTCCTATGAAGCTAAGAGATATTTTCAAGCCCCTAGATGATTCTAATTTCAATGTTTACCATGCAAAGAGTCTTTTAATAACAACTCTGGGGATGTTTACAATAAGTTATAATACTACCTTTATAGCAGTAGCACTTCTGGAACTTAAAAAAGAGTTTGGACTTGTAGCAGGATCGTCACTATACGTTCTTTTAGGCACTGCGTCGTTTTGGACCGCTATCGTAGGTGCGATTCTCTTCGGCGTTACCTCTAATTTCAAGGGAAGAAGAGCAGTTTACGGTTATGAAGCTTTGCTGCTCTCTTTAGGTTCACTCCTCGGTGCCTTTACGCAGAACGTATATGAGCTTATACTCACACAGATGTTGTTCGGATTGGGAATAGGAGGAGACTTCGTTATGTCTCCTATAGTATTGGGAGAGTTTGCCAACAAAAGGATAGGGGTAAATTGCTGGCATTTGCAGTGGGTGTAACGGGTCCTCTGGGGAGCATTGCGAGTGCAGCTACTCTTCTGGGGCTTCCTCTAATAGGGATTCACGGTGATCTATTGTGGAGATTGGTGTTAGGTTTAGGGGCTATTATTCCGGGATCGGTTATATACCTTAGACGAAAGGTACCTGAGTCCCCTAGATACCTAGTAAGAATTAAGGGGGACATGAAGAGGTACCAAGAGGTTGTTAAACAAGTGACTAATAACGATTTGACTGTGGCTGCTAACGCAGTGGACAAGACACCGGTGCTTTTTTACCTAAGAAAATACGCTAAATACATAGCAATAGCAGGGATACTATGGTTCCTAGACCATATGGTGAACCCTGGAGGTGTCTCTGAACCAGCTCTTGTGGGAGAGTCAATAGGTATTAAAAACACAGCTATCTTCAGCCTTGTCCTAACACTAGCTGCGTCAATACCCGGAGGTGCTGTATCTCTCCTACTGATAGATAAGTGGGGTAGGAAACCCTTGGAAGCTGTTGGATTCGCTGGAATGGCTATATCGTTAGTTCTTTTCGCGGCAGTTAAACCGCAATTAACGCTCTCAAACCCTATCACTCCGATAGTGGGAATGCTACTCCTTGGAGGGTATCATTTCTGGCACAACGTAGGTCCAGCTAACGTAAGTGCAGCGGGTGTCTTTAATGTAGAACTTACGCCTACCAAAATAAGAGGAATAGCATCAGGTATAGTTGTTGCAATCGATAGAATGGGCGCCCTAGTTAACTCCGCAATATTCCCATTCCTCTTCTTCAACTTCGGTCTTCCCGTTGCTGTAGGAGTCGGAGGAGCCTTAGGAATAATAGCTGCGATAGTGACGCTGGTAGCAGTGCCTGAAACTAAACAGAAAAGCCTCGAAGAAAGCTCCTTTGAGGATATGTGGTTTAACGTGGAAAACCCACTATAATTATCCTTTTTTCTCAAAGATTCTCAAACTTTTTAGTTTAAAAATCCTAGAAGTTGTAGCGAGTCTCTATTGGTGGATATAAACTTCAGCTCACGAGGTAAAGAGGACAAATATAAGTTAAATCAAGAGACGAAAAAAGAATGAATTAAGGTTTCGAATGTCTCTACGAAAAAACATACAAACACTTGCTTAGCTTATATATTTTCTAACTAACTTAACGAACTCTTCGTCATTAGGTAATTCCTCGATATTGAAGGTCGAGTTCTTCATTACGTTAATAACGAACTCTTTGCTTACCCTTCCTCCCAGTGTAGTAACTACTTTTGTGGCAAATCCCTCGGGGTCTTGCTTAAACATGTCTATTCCTTCATTATAGAGGGAGATAAACTGGTCTCTAAACTCGGGCTTTACATGAGCTCCGCAACTTCCCGGAATTCCCAGAAGCTCTTCAAATGTGATCCCTTTAGCTACTCCCGAAGGGACTACAGCACTATCTATTTCCCCTTTTTTGAGAGACTCCATTATCTTCTGTATGTCGTCTATACCTATGACCTCGGCGTTTAATTTCTTAATATCAACCAACGCTTTAGTCAGAACATTAGCAGCCGTGAGCATCTTAGGTACACCGATCTTCTTCCCCACTGTCGGATATACTGTCATTAGTCCTTTTACTGTAACGTAGTGTATCTTAAGTCCTCTTTTAGCTAGGGACACAGTCGAATCTAATACTATGTCAGCTGTACCTTCTTTAGCAAAAGACAATTCTATTCCCTTATTGTTTACTATTACGGGATATGATACGGGTCCCGGCGCAGCTAGTACTTTCATAATAGTTTGTTAGTGAACAAACTATTTAAAGTTTCCTCAAGGATAGATTAAAAAGGTTCGGAAACGAATTATGATATCATGGACAAGAAAGTTTACCTTCAGATGCTTCTAGTAATCGTCTCAATGACATTTGCAATTAGGGCTTCCAACAATATGATCTCTACTACTATACCACTTCTGGTTAAGTATGACTTTCACTTCACACAAAGTGAAGTAGGTATAATCAGTGCTATCTTGTCCTTAGGTACTTTCATAACCAGTGGGCTCGTGAATTCCAGGCTTAAGACCTCAGAGAGAAGGAAGTTCTTTATTACATCCTCAGTGCTATATGCACTAGTTCTACCTCTATTTTACTTCTCAACGCCTATCACGATTTGGGTAATCAGCGCCTTAGCCGGGTTATCTTTAGGTGCAATAATGCCAAACGTTATTACTTATGCTGGGCTATTGGAGGACAGAAAAGCTAGAGAAAGATTACTCTCGATCTACACTTTGGCCCTTAGCATAAGTCTTGTAGCTGGCCCTGCATTAGAATCTGTGATACTCACGAAGTTCACGCTGAGGGACGTTTTTGTGTTTTTCGAACCTATGGCGATAGCAGCAGCTATCCTATCACTTTTCGTAAAGTTTCCTCAAGAAGAAAGTAAAAACGTAAAGGTGAATGTATTAAGTAATCCAGGTTTCAAAACAGCAGTGATAAATATACTTACTTATAATATACCTTTCTCTGCAATACTGGCGTTTGGTGGTATATACGCTGTTACAGACCTTCACGTCACTTATTCAGTTGTAACATCTCTCTTCTCTTTATTCTTCACTACGTCATTATTGGCTAGGATTTACCTTTCTGTAAGACCTCCACAAAGTGTTTCTCATCACGTTTACGCTGCAATCTCCATGACGGTCATAGGACTCATTATGATACTTACCTCAATAAATCTCTTAGAATTCGCTTTAGCCCTCTTGATTCTAGGATTTCCGCACGGGTTGACTTATCCACTCTCTGTGATTTCGATCAGCAGGACATTTAAGCCTGAGGAGAGAAATGCCGCAAACAGTTCCTTCTTTGCGGTAATGATGGTCATAGGTATAATAGTTCCTTCCGTTGCGGGTTATATAGCAGACCTCGTGGGAATAAAGGATATGTTTGGTCTTTTAATTCCCGTGGTTTTGGTATTACTTGCGTTCTTGAGAAGGTATGTTAAATATGTAGACGAAATAGTTAAGACTGAAGTTAAAGCAGTAACAAGAAGTTGAAAAAGATGTTTAGGAGATGCAACTCTACTCTCACCCTAACAATCTGTGACAATAATAATGGATTTGGTCATACTTCATCTGGAGAAGATGTACAATACTACTCAAAAATCTTTATATAAGAGATTATAGTCTATGACATATGAAATATTTAATAGAAGATTTCAGTTATATAATTCCCTTATTTCCAATAATGGCTCAAATTCCTGATAAATAATTTAGACGTTAACTTCGTTCATGATAAGTTGGTAAGTGAGCTCACAAATAACGGTTTCGAAATACACAGAGACAAGCCTAGGAATAACAGCTTCTAAGTGCTTTAATGCAAAGCGGATATCAGATAGAGGTTAATACCACCAGCTGTCAGATGTTCTTCATAAAGGGAAGGAAGGGAAACTACGTTATAGATATAGAAGGGAGACCTCAACCCTAATTTTTCCTCGGCTTTCAGCTTTTTATAAGTGAATTAATAAGAATTATATTTATGATAATAGACCTATCAGTACCCGTAGAAAATGAGATGCCCTTTTACCCGGGAGATCCGCAGCCTAGATTGAGAGAAATCAAAATTAAGGACTACATGGTTCATGAACTCCTTATAGGAACTCACACCGGGACACACGTAGATGTTCCTTATCACTTTATCCCCGAAGGTAAGAGGTTAGACCAAATTCCGCTGGAACGTTTCATGGGTAAGGCTTACGTCACTGACAGTGTTGATCACGCGGAACCTGCGGAAATACTACTAGTCTACACCGGGACTAGTAAAAAGTGGAGGAAAGGTTGGAAAATGGAAGATGGTTATACCACGCTATCCTTAAAGGACGCGGAGAAGATCGTGAAAAAGGGATATAAAATGGTGGGAATCGACTCACCCAGCGTTGGAGACACTGATGTGCACAATCTCCTATTACGCAATGAAGTACTCGTTGTTGAAAACCTATCTCAGGCGTTAGAAAAGTTGGTAGGGGCTTTTGTATACTTCCAAGCTTTACCTTTAAATATAGCAGGGGTCGACGGTTCTCCCGTGAGGGCTATAGCGATAGTTCAGGGTATGGAATGAAAGAAGTGAGAAAAAAGAAGTGATAAATAAGGGTTTATTGCATATCAAGTTCCCAAAGCGTTAACTACAAATCTCATTATCGTCCCGTTTACAGATGCTGTAATAACTATTCTGTACATAGCACCTTGAGTTATAGGTAAAGTGTTAAAGTAAGCCATTACGTTAGTGTTTTGATTTGCTGGGACAAACTGAGGGTTAAACGTGCTTGTACTGAAGTTCAAGCCTTCAATAGTGGCTGAAAGTAGTGTAGCTGGGGCAGTGGAATACACTTGAAATGTGAGAATACCGTTGGGGCTTATGGTACCGTAAGGCTGTGTCTGGTAAATTGCTATCGGGATATTGGTAGGTGGATTACTCCAGCTTTGCGTAACGCTTATCCCGCTCTTAACTCTCCTTATTACCTCTCCTAGTCCGACGTAAGTCAATATAAACCCTATGAATGCTAAGATTGATGTTGCTATAAGGATCCCTCCGACCTTGACTGTAGATGAACTATATACGCTTCCGAGCTTATAAAAAGCTATACCGACCAAGATGTTAGCTATAATTCCTAATACGAAGATCACGCCGTCTATTACGTAGACGAGAAATGTCGCGCCTACTATACCAGATAAAGTAGAACCAGTGCTGAATGAGATTCCTATACCGATGGCTACTAATAACACTGGTAATAAGAAAGATAATAGTGCTGTAATTATCCACAAAGTAGTCCCAGTCTTACCCACACTTATATCTTGAATTATACCAGAAAGTAAAGAAAAACCTGACCTCAAATTAATTATACCCAAAATTTCGATTATCAGTGCTACTATGAATAGAATTCCGGCTATACTGAATAATGAAAGTGCAGCTAAATTGGAAGAATTCGTCGGAACTGAGGTAGAGTTAGATAATGTAACATTAGACAATGTAACAGTGGTAGTCCCGAAAGTCTCCCCTATGAATATAGCCACAATGAATAACACTGTGAAAATTACTGCTAGAAACGCGGAGAAGATGTAATAAAGTGACCCTTTTTTCAACTTTTCCAGTCCTGGTAGTTCAGGGTTGTAACTCATTGTCTATACTTCTCGTTCTAAACTAATAAATTAATTCGTAACATTAATGATGATTTTTTACTCTACCTCCTTATGAAAGTCTGAGACATGATATTAAATTCGATTCAAACATACACAAACATCTTCCTCTCTGAGAGTTTAAATTTGCGCAAGGAGTGGTTTAATGATCTTCCTATTGTTGTTTGTTTTTTATATTTATAATAATGAAAGTCTAGTTCCTAACATATTTTCAAAAATAAAAGTCAATTTAGTTCAAATAGTTCTAGTAAATACAGACCTTTTCAGATTGGTTAAATTGAAAGCCCTTCCTTATCGTTTTATTATAAAAATGTGGGTTGGGATGCATACCTCGTGAAAGAGATGTATAACTTCTTTCTTTAAAATATCAGTTTTTCTAAAAATATTCTTGGTGATATCTCTTTTCATCTATATTAATGGAGTATAGAGGAATAATCGTTATCTTCCCTTCATGGGATTATCTAACGAGTAAGCATTAAATATATTTTCAAATTATGATAGATCAGAGAGTTAAGAAATTACAATTTATAAAAATTTTAATATTACGTATACATATACTCAATTATGGTAAAGGTAACTGATAAATTCCAAGTGACTATACCGAAAGAGGTTAGGGAGAAGATTAATTTGAAGCCTAATGAAGAGTTTGAGGTTATAGCGCTAAATGATAATGAGATTCTATTAAGAAGGAAGGTGAAAAAAGTTAAGAATCCGTTAGAAGTTCTTATTGGTAAGGAAGAAATAAAGGAAGAAATTCCACCAGAGAAAGTCGATGAGTTAGGTGAAGAATAAATTATTTTATAGATAGTAATGTCTTCGTTTACGCTAAAATAAGGGGTAGAAAATATGGTAAGTGTTGTCAAGATATAATAAAGAAAATTTACGAAAAGAAAATGCAGGCTATCATAGACAATATAATTCTACTAGGGGTAGTCAATGCGTTAAGGAAATTAGGTGCTAAGGACATTGAAGATGAGATTTTAGCCATACTGCCGCTACCAATTAGGATTGTAGATTTTAAGCAAGAGGATATAGTAGAAGTTACAAAAGATCTCTCACTATCTCCTTATGATTCATTGCATTATATAGTTTCAAAGAAATCCAATGCTAAGATAATATCAGCAGATAAGGATTTCAAGGTAAGAATAGATCCTTGTAATTTCACATTAGATTCGTAGAAGAGTATAGCTGTCCTTATGTCAAAATCAGCTAGTGGGAAGAGAGCTTATTCTTCTATGAATCTAATAAACTAGATTTAACCTAATGTTTACTGATGAAGATTAACCTCTCACCTTTTAAAGGGATTAATGGAGGAAGTATAAGCATCTGAAACCTCGAGAACTTCAATTGGTTGTGTTTCAACATTTTCACGAATTTAATAACACTCCATTGATGAATCCTATGCCTAAGCTTAGAATTTTTGCTGTCCAAACACCTCCCACACAACGCCAGTAATACTCAAATACTGAGATGGGTTAAGTCGTTGTTCACCTTATCTCCTACATCAAGGTGAATGAAATTGTTTAATACACTCTAAACGTTAATATTAAAGTGTTTATTCTAGCTGTCGAGAACCAAAGTGAATATAACTGTATACTCTTCAGTTATATCGTCTCCTCACCTCTCCTATTGCATATTGTCATCAGTTTGTTACGAAAACTAATTAAAATATCCTTCGGAAAATCCTCTGTAAGGGTTTAAAAACAAAATTATTTTGATGACGAAACTCAAAAACTATGTCAAAAGATTTTCAAGCTAGCATACTAATAAATGAATTCACTCACTTACTATTACAGTGAATTTAGAGAATTTGATATATTTCAGCAAATGCTTAACAACCCGAACTACGATTTCTCTGGTATCTTGAAATCCCTTATGTGAAGTACAAAAGGTAATTCCCTGACTTTCCTCAGTAGTTTCTCGTCAGCTGTATAAACTTAGTCTCCTAACAACTTACCTAAAGCTACGTAAGCTGAATCGTAGATTGAAATACCGTAAGTTTGAGAAATCGTCACAACTTCATCTCGCATACTTTCGATATCGTAAAGCGTTATCTGGAAGTCAGAGAGTATTCTACTTACTTCTTTAAGTTCCCTCTCGCCCAGGTTGTATGTGTACTTTAGCCCATTCAATACCTCGAATGGTAAAATACATGGAGCGAATAAATCTTCTAAACCTTTTGCGTAAGCCTCTTTGAGCAATAAAGCTTCTTCACTGTTTTGCTCGTTAGCAAACCATTTTATAACGACTGAAGCGTCAACTACTGCCAATTCTTGTCACGCCATTCCCTAATCGTCTCTTCAGACCTTTTACCCCCGTAATTAAGGAAGAACTCATAAGACCTCAATGAGGCATCAACAATCCTTTTTAGGTCCTTCTTTTTCTTTTCCATCCTTTTTCTTTCTTCTTCCTCGACTACTTCCTCTATTTTTCTCCTTATTACTTCGCTCCAGTTTATGAGGCTTAGCTCGTCCATCTTCTTCTTTAACTTTTGTCAATCCTTATACTTATTGTTGGCATAATTAATGATTACCGGCGTAAATTATAAGATTTACGAATCTGTAAGACATGTATTCCCAGCAATTTATACATATTGAAAAGAGCGTTTATTCAAAGGAGTAAAACATAACCGTAAATTTTCATTTCCGGTAAGTAGAGCTCTAGGCTGTAACATTCAGCGTTATTAATTTCTCCCTTCTTATACGTCTCCAACTGATTTATAGATAGTTTATTCAAGTCAGTTTCTAATGGTACCTCAAAGTAAAACCCCCCTCTGAAGTTGAATCCCTTATAACACGTTATATAACTTTCACTGATCACCCAAAATACATCTGTTACGGTTACAGCATCGATGATGAAATCCTTCCCGTCAACCTCTCGCAGGAACTCCTTAAGGTTATTTGGTGTAAATATGGGATTAAATAAGGATAATTTTACTGAGACTTCATTTATATCTCCTCTCTTTTTGGAGAAAGGGGACGACTTAATGAAGATCGTTACATAGCCTTTCTTGTTTGAAAAAACGTTTATAGTAGGTGTTACATTAATCTTCTTTTTATCGATCTTGACCTCTAAGGAATAATCTAATATGTTAACCTCTCTCGCTGGAACAGTAATAGTCAGGGAGGGCTGTGCGGAATCAGTGTCTTTAAGAGTCAATGCGACCCATTTAGAAGTAATTTCAGCATATCCGTCAGGATAATGAGCAATTTTGGTTACGTTTCTTAGCCTCATATTTACGACATTAGTTCTACTATTGATATGATCCATCACTTTTGGTAAATCACTCTTGTTCCTTAAGTAAGGAAGCACCTTATCTGCCAGATCCACTGGATTACCTTATTATGAAAACATATAAGGTTTACCGACGAGACCAGCTCTCTAAACTTTTTATTACCAGTGTTTCACTTTACTCTTTAGGGAGTGCTATGAGCGGGTTTAATTTATCTAGGCAGTAATAATAGATTCCTGCCTTTACCCCTTCCCACTCACAAACATCTGTAAAAATTAATTTATACCCTAGCGGAAATACTAAAGCTGTCGCCTCTCCCTTACAACCCGGAGTAAAGTTCGGGACGATTTTTAATTTTAAAGCCGGATAAGGGAGCATAACAGAAGTTATCTTTATGGAAATCCTCCTTTTATCCCTCCCTAAAATAGCCTTGAATTTATCGCCTTTAATTTCAAGCTCTTTTAATTCCCAAATACTGTAATCGTGATAAACCTCAAAACTAAGTTCCTTCACGTCGTTTATCTTAATAAAACTACCGCTTATTTCCGCTGAATCCTTTGAAAAAGTGGCTAATACTTCTGTCATTAATGCACCAGTTTTACCCAGTGTGTAGTATTCACCTAACTTGTACACTACCTCTAATTCTTGAAGTAAATTGAGGGCTTTGATTACCCTACTTTTCTGGTCAAAATAGCGTAATAGTTCGTTGAGCCTCATTGACCTATAGAGTTTCAATAAATAGATAATTTTACTCTCTACATTACTGGTATTACCCATAGTATATTTTTATTAACTAAGCGAGATATATCTTTTACGTTCGAGAACACATTGCATCAGACGGAGCGTGAACAATTAAGGTAGGAAAATTGAACAAGACAAAAGAGTATTATTAAGTCAGATGTATAACACAACCCCTTTATGTAGGTCTGACAGTTTCAACGATTCCATATTCGAAATTACTAACACGAATAATACAATTCTGTGCGGAAAAGAAAGAGAAATTCTACAACGAGTACAATAAGGTAATCAGTTGTAAAAATTCTTGAATTTCATCGTATTAAAAGTATTAATTAAGAGTATTAAGAGAATTAATTTCGTATATTATATGCTTTAAGTTTATATAAAATTTCTTTTTTTTTTTTTTTGTTTAAAAGTACAAAATTGTCCTCATTGGTAACACCCAAAAGGACGGTGTCAGAGGACGGTATTGGGCTACAAGACTTAACATCTATCTCCTTAACAATTTCATCATAGATAATTCTCGACGTACTCGTCATCATCTAACTGGACAAGGTCCTTCTTGGGGACAAGCTCCTCCCTCAGCAAACCGTATTTATTGACCAATTCCTCAACATTAACACCGCGATCGACTTTAGGCCCTTCCTTCATCACTGAATGTATTGAAAGTTCGCTCAGAACATCAACTACTCCGTCCCCTGCAATCAAAAAAGAGTCGTTAATTAAGTAACCTTCAAATACTGGTTCTGGTTCGCTTATTACGTCACCACTGACAACTTTGTCACGAATGAACATCAGCCGTGCCCAATTATACATTGGATCGGCTATAGGAATGTCCTTTTTATATGAATTTCGTCCTAATTTATTTTTAAACCGTAAATCAACCCCGGGTAAAAACCCAGTCCTACAACGTAAAAGTAACCGACACCGTTTATATCTTCAGACTAAGGAACGATATCAAATACTTGGAGAACAAGACGTGAAGTTTCGGGCTTGGGATCCTAAATTTCACCTTCTTAATCCTTATGGGAAGGTCAAACGTCAGGGTCTTAGTAGTTAAATGTTTCGTTATATAAGGAGTCGAGTACTCCAATCGGAATGTCGAAGTCATTGTCTTATAAATTGGCTCTTTTGGCATTAAAGTATCAATTATTTATTAATTATTTTTAATATAAATATTAATAGAATAATTTGTCGAATTGATTAACATTATTAGAAAATAAATAAAACTACTAATAAAACCAATGAAACTAAAACAAAAGGGGTCTCGTCTTGTATCGGTAAAGTGGTGTATACGTATAACAACACTAACGTTGTAATCATTATCATAATTACGTAACCATAAGCAGGTCGTCCGCCGTATATTTCACGCAAATCTCTACTAAATACCTCCTTCTCGTCATCCATGTAGAATGGCTCTAAAGGTCACCATATAAATTTTTTTCCCGTAGCGGAGAGATGGTGAGATGAGAACACTTGAAACAACCTAAATATCGGTATTCTTATGCTTATTTAATTTTCTTATAATTAGATATTTGAGACGACAAGTGAAAATATTCCAGCTTTCTCACTGTGATCATTATTTTCTTGGTACCTCCACCATTTTTATAATGCCTGCTAATATTTTGGTAAGGAGTTTTCAAACTAGGTCATAATCTCCTCACCAGCGACCTAGTGTTATCGGATTAATTTTGGTTTGATTTTCTATAGTAATTATTACCATCAACTTTGATCACCTTTTACTACATTAGTAAACCACGATTAAAAAGAATTTGTTTAGTTAATAGTTTTTAACTTAATCCATCGTTTTTATTACCATTTGCTGAATTTAAATTATGGAATTAGAGAAATCTATGATAAAGAGGTTTTCGTTCTCTGCAACTGCAATATCTTATTTACTCGGAATGATGTTACTGGACTCATTAGGACTTTATTTTGCACTAAATAGTATTAAAAACATAAATGCAGGAATAATATGGTACAGTGTTGCGATATTACTGTTGGTAGCTAGTCTGTCTACAGGTTTTAGCATTACTGTAGTCTACCAGTCCTCTGCATTAGCATACTTCATGAGATTTAGTAAACTTAAAATGTCTAACTACATCCTGAGTTAGTTCTTAGGTTCGCTCGTCTCAGCAGTCACATACTCGGTAATTTTCGCAGCACTTATCACACCGTTAATAACTAAACTAACACTTAACCATTTTTACGAAATTATCAGGGTCGAGAATATTCTACCTTTTATAGCCTCAACTCTAATCTCAAGTCTCTTCATCTTATCCTTGACCTTCACGATTACCGCAACACTACTGGTTAAGGTTGGGGCTAAAGCGTCGAACTACGCTTACTACATCTTCTTTTTATTGTTAGCAATTTCAGAACTCTCGCCTTCAGCCTCATCATCACTTAACCCCTTTTACGAAGCTGAAAATATAATTTCGTACTCCCTCATCCACGACACCATAAGCCTTTACTCCGTTGAAGTAGCATCACTGGCAATAGTCTTACTGTTACTAGGGAATTTGATTTTGAAGAAGATTAAAGCACTAAGACTGGAGGAGGTGGTGTGGTAATGTTGGAGATCAAAGGTTTATCTGTCGTTTTCGAGGATTTTACGGTCTTAAAAAACATTAACTTAAAACTAGACAACCAATTGTGTGTAATACTAGGTCCTAATGGTTCCGGCAAAACTACTTTGTTAAGAGCTATATCTGGGATAATCCCATACAAGGGTTCAATTAAGATAAACGGCAAGGAGGTCAGGAGTGCTAAGGGAGTTTCAGAATACTCCACAAACCTTCAAGAGGTGTACACCATAGGTAATTCCGCATGGGATACTGCGAAAATAATAGCGGAGATAAAGGGCGGAGATTTGAAAGAGTTCACAAACATCTTGGACTACCTAAACGTAGACAGAAAGGTGATACACAAGCCAATGTATAAGATGTCTACTGGGCAGAGGAGTTTAGTATCGTTAGCACTGGCACTTTTTACGAGGCCTAAAATAGTCACCATCGACGAGCCTGTAGAGAATGTCGACGTTACTAGGAGGGATAAGGTGATATCGTTATTACGTGAAAAGGTAAACGAGGGTATAATTGTGACACAGCAGAAGGAGCTAATCAAGATGTTACATGATAATAAGAAGGAAGTGATGGTTTATACGATAGTTAACGGTGAGCTTGTTGAAGGTGATAAAATGTAATAGGAAAGCGAGGGGAAAAGATGTATATATAGCATGCTGGGTTGGTTGCTGGTTTAGTTGTTGGACTTCGAGTGAAGTTAAAAAACCTTAACCTTAGTCTAAGTTTAAAATGTCCGATGAGAAAATTAAGTATGAGGTGAAAGAATTATCACCAGCAAGGAGATAGATATTCAAAAGTCCCTAGAAATAAGTCAGAACATTTATCATCGCGTTATGCTTAACGTGGCAAAGATAGTATTAGATTTTATAGGGCTTGGAAGTCTTACTACTTTCTTACTCACAAGCCTTGTCTCAAACCCTCTCACTTTTAACATCAGCATACTATTATTTTCTACAATATACGTGTTTATCTCTTTAAGGATGAGTAGGTTTGTGTACCCGTATGTCAAGACACTAAACTCTCATAGGTTAATAGTCAGAAAGTTTCCCTTCATAGTTAAGCTGACTTACGCAGTTTCTCTTTTAGTACTTTACGTCCTATTTCTACTCTCTTTTTACATCCCCGTCTTGTCTAATTTCCCAGCTTTCCTTGTAGGTGTATACATATCTTTCATCGGAAGCCAGTTAATCGCTACAATAAGGTTCTTGAAAGAGGAATCCTTAGAATACGTTCTAGTTGCGTCGTATATCCTTTCAGGGGCAGCTATTATAATATCTCCTTTCCACATGATAGCCCTCTTAATTCCCCCAATCTTAACTTTTTTGTACAGATTGTTAAGGAGGGTTGAGGAATGGAGTTAGAGAAATTAATAAAACTGTTGAAGGATAATAAGGAGTTAAATGAAGGAGTTAGATTAGGGATTCTGCTGGGTCTTTATTATACTAGGTCTGCATGGTTTAAGGAATTGTTAGACGCCACAAGGCTAAATAAGGGTGAACTGTATCAGCACCTTAAGATCTTGCATAAAAGTGGATATGTGGAGATGAAATATATCCCTACAGTTGAGGGTAAGAGGTTGAGGGTTTTTATAACTAAAAAGGGAGATGAATTAATAAGACAAGTATTAGAATTATTAAGAGAAAAGTAATCTTGTTGCTTGTAGAGTCGTCCACCTTCCCAGACTGCTGAGAAAAGTAGATACTCCTTAAGTTACGATCTTTTGACGTAAAGGGTTTCCTATACGAATTTAGGAATAAGCTTATGGGTTGAAAAGTATTCAAGAGACTGTAGAAAAAATAAGGAGGGAAGGTAGTCTCATCTCCTTCTTAACAGGACAAATATGCCGAAAACTACTACAACTACTATTATACCGACAATTATAGGTAAGGTCGGAAAGCCTTGTGGTTTAGTCGATGTAGATGTCGATGATATTACTGATGTTGCTGTCGTGGTGGTAGTGATTGGCAAGGATGTCGTTGTTGTTGTAGTTGTTGTCGTGTTAGTAGTGGATGGCGAGATAGTAGAAGTCGTTGTTATCGTCGTATTTGTTTCAGGTTGTGTAGTTGTTGTCGTCATTGTTGTTGTGGTCGTAGTATTTACAGGTTGCTGTACCGTAACGTTAACCATTTTGCTTACAGAGGCAGAGCCGAACGCATTGCTAACTATAGCTGTAACATTATAAATCCCGCTTGAATTTACGGTATAGTACGCATCCTCCCCAATACTGTAGACTCCCACAAGACTTCCGTTTACTAGAAACTTTACGTTATAAACCCCTATTAATGTCGAATTTGGATAAAATGCTGAGATAACGATAGTAGAGGATCCAATCCCCTCAATTGTATAGACCTCTAGTCTAGGCGGCGAGGGTTTTGTGAACGGTATGGTCATGAAAGACGGAGTCATGCTTAAAATTCCGCTCGTTTTCGAAAAGGTCGTAATATATGACACAATTTTGTAGTAACTTGGATACACTAGGATTCCTATGGGGGTTATTATCTGACCAATTGAGCTAGTAGGTGTTGAATACGTAGTGTATTTTATCCATTTACCTTGAATATTGACATAAGTATAAGCTGTGAAGCTAAGTAATATGGTACCGGTTACTGTTGATGCAGATAGACCGGTTACTGTTGCTGATGCAGATAGAACGAATAAAGTCGAGTTACCGAATAATTCTACATATTTAATGTTAGGGGTTACACTTATGTTTATGTTTCCTATCTGCTCTCCTAAGTAGTTATACACTACTATACTATCGTTGCTGTAAAGGACTACAAACTCGGAATTTGAGGAATTCATCACCGGTGTCGCAACTATAAAATCAGTTATGTTTTTGATAATTTCTCCGTTAGTAGTGTTTATTACAAGGATTTCATTCCCCAAGAGTTCACTCCCCACACCGCCGTTCGTTATTCCTTCTAAACTTACTGCGTCCTTACCTAAAGCTAAGGGAATCAAGGGCGTGAAGTTCTCTATTTTTAGGTTTATAACACTCCCTATTTTTCCATTATAAATACTTACAATTGTGCTATTTCCTATTGCATAAGTGTAAACACCGTTACTTATCACTTGCCAATAGCTTACATTTGACGCAATTGTACTAACGTTAAACGCTTCTCCGTTAAATGTGATGAGGTAAAGTGATACGTTTTTGAACAACAAGGGTAGTTGAAAGAGGCTGAAGAGCGAAGAAAGACTAGCGTTAGAAAGGGTGATGTTATGAGAAGTTCCTAATGCGAATAGGACTACTTTACCGTTTACTACTCCACCACTAATACTGGTAATTCCAAAGGGCAAGTCGAACATTTTACCAGAATAATTGATGAAAGATTCCGGTTTAAGCGAAATTAAGAAACCCTCGTTGGTGACGCTATATACTCCGGTTAGGTTAGTAAAGGGAATAAGGTAATGTCCTTGATAATAAATTGCTGAGGTTAACATTGGGGCAACAATGGAAAAACTGATGTTTGTGGATTGTACTTGCGAATTAGCAGTAACTGGTAACATTAGGATGGTAAGTAGTAATATAAAAGGGAGAAACTCCTTTTGGACAAACCCCTTTTCCATGAGGTGGCTAATTAGTTTCAATTATATAAAATTATTCATAAGATAAAGCTGACTAAGCTAGAATGAAGTTATAATGTAATTTTAACTTCTGTACTTAAAGTGTTGACCCGTGGCAGGACTTTCCCAGCTCCACCGTAAGCTAATGGGTCATAAAAAATCGCCTAGTAAGCCGATTAAGGGGAACATCACTACCCTAATGAGCGGTCATCGGTTTGGAGATCATCAACAACTATTTCGGTTTGGTAATACCTTCAGGCGCAAACATGTTAGGACAAATTTAGAACTAATTAAAAAGACGAGTGGTTACGTAGAAGCGTTACAGTCTATGTTAACAGTAAATTTTCAGTCCCTAATAAACACTCAATCTCGTTATAAGCCTCTCTTCCACATGTAGCTGTTAGACATACTAGCCTTGCGATTTAAACTCCATAATTTAGCCGAAACTATTGACAACGACTCGCTTTATTATCCGTTGTGAATACAATACAGAGGGGATTGTGAATACTGAAAATGATAACCGTTAGGTTTTTCTTATTTGTTAACGTTTTTAATTCCGGTAACAAGTTTCAGACGCCTTGTTATTTAGAATTTTTACAACATTGCTTTTAAAAAATCAAATGTCCCTTTTTCTAAAAGCTATAACACCTAATAAGAACGGTATAACTATCCATCCAACGAAGGCAAAAGTTGAAATCATAGGATCATACTTAGTAGCCTCCATAAATATGTAATGCCTTATAAAATAGTTCACCGAACCGAATCCCATATAATACGTTATAAACGAAAGATTTGGCTTCACGAAGGGTATTAATGGTAAGATATACGAGTTGATCAGATACGCTAGAGTCGTAATAAGTATTGTCCAATTACTTGATTTGAATAAAGCACCAACAAGATACGCCAATGATAAATAAGTTGATAACAAGATGAAAAGGCCTACACTATTGAGGATTACAACGAAAAACGGAAACGTGATCTGGGAATAGTAATATACGGTTCCAATGAACGCTAAAACGAAGATCAAGGAAGCTAATGCGATGGTTAATGAATTCGCCGTAAACCTATTAATATATAATTCGTCTTTAGTTACCGGCCTGCTTAAAATGAATTCTAGCGCTCCATTATCTCTGGGTTTTGAGAACGACGAATAAGCCAAGTATATAACAAAAGGGGGAAATAAGAATGTAATTAGTGGGAACACGTTGTAGTAATAATAATTGATTAAGGAAGAGCCCAATTCCGTATAAGGATAGTATACGACACTGGTCGACATGTTACCGAAAATCAGCGTCTCGTTATTCGCTCTCAAAGGCAAATTAAGGTTTATCATCTCTAACCTGTTTGCGATTACCGGTACATTGTATCTCCCTACCACCGTCTTATTGTTGTAGTAAATGATATGAAGCGTTCCGTTAACTCGGCTCAATATTAACGTTTTACCAAATTGGACAAAAACTATCTCTGAGGCCAAAGAACTCTCACTATAATAAGCGTTACTTGTAAGCATTATACTACCTGTGGAATTTGAAAGAAAAAGTTCAAATTGACTTCGAGTATAACCGTTACTAATTACAGAGATATTGTAAGAGAGAGCTAATATTCTAATAACCTCAGCAGGCTGATAGTATATTATTGAAGAATTGGTATTTGTAACATAGATTGAAGAATTGGTACTTGTAACCTGGATGTACGGAGACGGCAAGTTAGGGAATACAAAAGTTATGTTAAAGAACCCGTTAACATCAGCCTCTTTTACTATGTGTGTTGTATTGTGAACTACTACAACTTTTACAACACCGCTTATCGGGTTTCCTTGATTATTAAACAAATATCCTTCAATTTGAATCACGAATGAGTTATTAGAGGGATAGTAGTGTGTATCCGTTAAACCGATCATGTTAATATCATAATAGTCTGACTTATAAACGAAGGCCGTGTTAGCGTTAGAAATAAATACAGATGCTGTAAGGTAAGTTGAAATAGTTGTAACAAGGGCAATTATAAGTAATGCTGATATCCTCAGAAAACTCCTCTTAAAATCGTAAATGGCTGGATGCACAGGTAAAGCTATGGTTAAAAAAAATAAACTTTTTCCAAATAAGGAAAAACTAACGGGAAAACTTAGGAGTATTCGCTACTCAATATCGGTACTTTTTAAGGTAAGATATACGAATTCCTATGCAAACAATTTGACCTTCTATCCTCAGCTTTCTTATAATATAGATATCCTCATCCTAGTTCATTGGAATATAGTGGAATCTAGTCGGTGGGCTTTCTCTAAATCTACTAGCTTCATTAAACTTCCCATGTAAAGCATTTTACCAATTAATTAAATGTCCTCTTTTTTAAAGGCTACATACCCTATAATCGCTGGTACCGTTACCCATAAAGCAGCGGAGACCACACTACCTAACAAGCTTAATGATTGGCTGATATTGAAGATCTTATCGTTAATATAACTTTCTAGCACTGATGGTGGTACATAAGCGAGCCAGTACATACTAGGGGAGAATGACCCTAAAAAACTGATCACCGGTAGGACGAAGTAGAGTATTATAGGTAAAGCTAGTGCTATTTTGCTTTCCTTGGCCAATCCACCAAACATATAAGTCAGACTTACGTAAGCCGACACGTTAGTAAATATTCCTAGTGTTTCCATGATTATAATGTAACTTGCTATAGGTATCCCAGTGTAAAGTGAAATAACTAGTGCAGCAACAACGTTCACAATGACAGATGAGACGAGAACGGTCAGTAGATTTGCCATCAAACGGTTAAAGTATAAGATGCCCTTGGTAACCGGTCTAGCTAACAGGAATTCTAAAGTGCCGTTGCTCCTAGGGTTAGCAAACATTGAATAAGCTAAGTATATAGCTACAAAGGGGAAGAACCCGGCGTAAAACGCCAATGCGGAAGGATAGAATGAAAGTACTTCATGCCCTAGATAAGTAAGCGGGTATACAGGGGATCTAGACCCATATATTAATATAGGTGAACTTGGTAAATAGTACTCAACCACGACACTATTAGCCCCGTTAGGTATATCGAGACTTACTATTTCGGGCTTGAAAGCACTGACGTTAACAACTTTCTTGTTCGGTAAAGGAGAGGAAGAGTTAAATTCAGAAAAATTATGGAGGAACCCTAATTCGAGTGTTAAGTTGTCAGATGATAGTATTATCAGATGGTCGTCAAACTTTTGTAAAACTGCGATAGCACTCTCACTGCTGTTAGGAAAGATTATTGGGCTATACACGCTGAATTTCCACAACTCGCTCGAATTAATTATTGGGATTACCGCATAGTTTACGCCCGATGACAGTGCACCGAAACCGGTACCAGAATACTGTGTAGAAACACTACTCCAATACCTGGTGAGGCCGTTATATTCTACTTTTACCGAGATGTTTGGAGTGCTTTCCGACGTGTTTAGAGGTAACGGATACCCAATAGTTATATTAAATGTGCCTTGGCTATTTGTAACGGTGCTATTCACCACTTTTCCGTCGTTCATGACCAGGACTTCAGCGTTAGGTAAAGGTTCACCTAGGTTATTAAATACTATACCGGTAATGAACGAGTTTTTAACACTATGATAACAGAGGGCTAGTAAGTTTAAGTTCTCATAATCTGAGGGACCAATCCCACTTAAATGGACTAGGTATAAGCTCACGCCTATACCTGCTATGGCAAAAAAGACCAATGTTATTAACACTACGGGCTTAAGTAAGCTCCTCTTAAAGTCATAAAGGAGCGTGGAAGCCATTTTACCCACCTTGTTCATTTATTATTTTGAAAAAGAATTCCTCTAAATTACCCTTTAACCAATTTATTTCTACGACCTGATACTTTGAAAGTGCTGAGGACACTTGAGGTATATCACCCTTACAGTCTTTGATTATGATCACATTACCGTTATTGGTCACCTGACCGAACTTACTCGCTTCAGCTAGCGCTTCAGGTTTGAAGTCTCCCAAAACCACCTTTAAGTCCCTCGTCTTTACACTTTTCTTTATTTCTTCAATACTCATTTCTTTGAGTATCTTTCCTTTGTGAATGAACACAACTTTATCAGCAATAGTCTCGACCTCAGATAATATATGAGAGGAGAAAAGTACAGCCTTCCCCTCTTTTTTCATCTTAAGCGCCAAATCCCTGAAGAACTGTATCCCTTGAGGGTCTAAACCGTTAAGTACCTCGTCGAAGATGAAATTTTTTGGATCAGATATGAGGGAAACAGCAAGTGCAAACCTCTTTTTCATTCCTTGGGAATAGTTCTTGAGCTTGTCCTTCTCCCTACCTGATAACCCGAGCTCTTCAAACAGTCTCTTTCCTAACTCCCTAGCTTCACTACTCCCTATACCGTAATATCCCGCTATGTAGACGAAATAGTCAAGAGCACTTGCATCTAATTCAAATATCGGTAGTTCTGGTACCCAACCTACTCGTTTTGAAGCGTTCCTCTTGTCTTTTGTTATACTAATACCGTCTATAAATACATCGCCCGAGTTGGGTTCTAATACTCCTACAATAACCCTGATGGTCGTTGTCTTCCCTGCACCGTTTAGACCAACGAATCCAACGATTTCCCCATCATTTACTGTGAAAGTGACGTCGTCGAGAACTTTTCTTCTGCCAAAATACTTTGTAATTCTCTCTACTTTAATCATTGTTTTTCCATCGTAAGGTTTTATTTCTACGATTTAAAGTTATTGCTAACACCCTTATAATGTCTAGAAGTGTATCGCATCCGCAATATGTTAACCCACAGCGTGACTTTTCCTTAACTTTTAATTGCTTCTAATTCCGCCATGTGGTACACCTCTTTAGGGAATAACTCCAAGTGCTGCGAGAAAGACAGAAATGGGGGAGAAGAAAGGGGATGGAAATAGCAGCTATAAAACCAAGGAAGTCAGCAATAGCCCAGAAGTGTAAGTAGATTCCCTGTTACTCGTGAAACTGACACGGCGTTAGGTATTAAGGATAAAGATGAAGTTGAGGTTGAGTCGTTCAGAAAGAGATTTAGGCGCGAAGTTAACGGTTACAGAAAATATAAGAGGATTACGTGTTCACGTATTCGTCTTCGGTGGACATTAGAGGCGGAAATTTGAATTCGGTCACGGTCTTAATTTAAACCTTCTTGTTAGCGATCAAATAACAGACCTATGTAGAAGTACTCAGTCCTTGGAAAGTTTTTTACACTCGATATCAAAAATCCTCTCTCCAGCCCTTACGTTCCTTTCACGTTGAAATAATGTAAATATTATTTTAAAAACGACAGTATGATTACCAAACGCGTTATGGTCCTTCAGGGAGGAGTGAAAACTGTCATTGGATGCTTGCATCGGAGAGATCAGAATATATACCAGTTTTGCGTATACAATAATATGTCAGACGTGATAAGTGTAAGAGTGAAAAAAGGATTAAAGGAAAAGGCTGAAGAGTTGGGGATAAATATTAGGGATGTGGTTGAAAAAGCTTTAGAAAAAGCCATAGAAGAAAAAGAGAAGGAGGAGTTGAAAAAGCTTGCAAGTGACATTAAAGAATTAATGAAAGACGTAAACGAAGAGGAATGGGTCGAGGCTATAAGGACAAGTAGAGATGAAAGGTAAAGATGGAAGGCTATTTGCTTGATGCATCTGTCATATACCCTTTGTTGGATTACATAGATAAGGTTGACGTCAAAAAGGTCTACATTCTAGACCTCACCTTTTATGAAGTAGGAAATGCAATATGGAAGGATTATAGGATCCATAAGAAGGTCAAAGACCCCTTTATATTAGCTAAACTCTTTCATGAATTACTTAGGAAGTTTAACGTTTTAGGAGATTTACCAATGCAAGAGGTAATGAGGGTCGCCGTAGAGAGGGGTTTAACATATTATGACGCATCTTACGTCTTCGCAGCTATTAGCAGAGGTTTGACGTTGGTATCTAACGATAAAGACTTGCTGGAAAAGGGGAGTGCAATATCCTTTAAAGAATTTATTAAGACACTTTAAAGGATAATCCTTTTGTCCTTGACACTACTTCCTTGATCGTTTCAAAGGCTAACATGCTGTAATGATCAAGTCCTATCTTGACCGTCCAATTTTGAGGCTTCACTTACGACAGTTGAATAGTATTTTGAGAGAACTCCGACTGTTATATCGTGGTTTTTACTTACCACTAGAGAGATTCGGGTGTAAACTTACGATTAACGTTGAAATTAATGTTACTGAAAGGTTTATGTTATCCGTCGGTGAGATAAATTGGATGAATCGACATATACTCTACATCAAAAAACTTGAATGCAATCCCCTAACTTTTTTAACCTGCCAGCTTAGATAAATTGAATATATGATATTGTTTATAAGCGACCTGCATAAGAGCCTCGATGACAAAGAGGAAATTGAGTCAGTTAAATGGCTGCTAAACATCTTAGATGAGCTAAAACCAGATTACTTAATCGGGGCAGGCGATTGGGGAGAAGGGATGTCAACAGCTGATTTTTCCGATATTCTCTCAAGGACTAAGCTAATAGCAGTTTACGGTAATCATGAGAATTTCTCAATAGTGAAGAACTTCTCGATCAGAGATGGTCAAATAATGAGTGTCGGAGATATGAGGGTCACGGGGATTAACGGCCTAATAGGAGACGACGAGAATTACGGAATACCTCCTAATAAGTTCCTAAAAATAATAAGCAGATTAAGAGACAAAAATGTAGACGTACTAATTACTCACCAACCTCCCTACCTCCCCGAAATATACCCTAAAATGAGATACAATGAGGCTGCGGAATTGATGCTACAAGCCTTAGAACAGATCAAACCTAAGCTCCACCTTAACGGTCACATGACTGACGGTTGTCACTCTTATTACGAATTCGAATGGGGTAAATACCTCAGAGTAGATAGCTCATCCAAATTCAGATGCTACGCGATAATTGATAAGGACGTAACAGTCTATCAGAAAGGAGAGGAAGTCTTTAATTTCAGTCTATAATTCCTAAATTGTAACGAGTTTTTATCGTGAACCCATCTATCAGTAAAATTAGAATGAGGAGATAAACACCTTTACCCTCCACATATGTCCTCCAATGAATTGTATCAAGATTTATCTCATAACAATATTCTGAAACTCTAAGAGTAATAATCTCGCTTCGTGAAACATTAGGAGACATACGCCGCTTAACGTACAGGGTTTAAGAACCATTATTAAGGAGTACTGACAAACGAAATCGGTGTGTTTTAGTTATTCGATGAGGATTGACGCGACGACATAGGACGATGAGGCTTGCTGGAAATAAATCCTTCGACAAGTATAAGCACGTGGACGTTTCAAGAAATTGGGGAAAATCTAGCTGAGGGGTAGAGAGAATAAAGTTTAAACAATACTCTTCTAACTTCTCTTTTTGATGACGACGCTCCTCTCTAACTTAATGGGACTAATGGGAAGGTAAATTTGCTGATTCCTAGCCTAAAAGTGTTGAATTGGGAAAAGTAATCAGATCAGTAGATGATTGTAAATTGCTAATTCTTAGAAGGGTTAAAACTTTGGTCACGAGAGTCCCTTTTTCAAGGGGCTTTCTTTCTAACCCGACAGCATATCAGGTGTAATTATGAATTTATTTGTGAACCCCCTTAAGCGGAAAGAGGAAGTCTGTTCACATGAAAACATGAATAGATTTTTTATTATAGCAAGGAAAAAACTACTAGCCGTCTATTACAGAAAACTTTATTAACTTTAAGTAGTGAAAATATCACGGAAATTATATGGGTATAAAAGATAAACTAAAAGATGCGGCAAAGAAAACAGAGAACGTAGCAAAAGATATGGCTGAAGAGGCAAAGAAAGCTGGGGAAAAAGCTGCAGAAAAGGCTAAAGAAGAGACTAAAAAAGCTGCAGACAAGGTAAAGGGGAATAAGTGAAAATTATTATAAGTAACCTAGTAAGTTTCTAAATATTTTTTTCATTAATATCTTTTTCAAAAACTTATACTACGTGGTAAATAGTAGTATTCGCCTCATGACGTGCCTTATAGCCTTATAAAATTCAAATAAATGAAATTGTAGTCAATACTGATAGCGCAGTTATTAGCATATAAATTTATTAAGCGTACTTTCTTTGTGATGAGGACGAGGTATTATAAAATGTTAAAAATGAGGAAATAAAAATAGCTCGGTAACTATATTATGCCCACACTCCCACATCTTGTAGATTAGCTTATTACCTTTAACACATTTTCTCTATTTATGAAGTGCGAAATCCGATATGATGAAGATATTTCGAAACTTCCGCTGGATGACTTAAATGTTTACAGAGTTGTTTACATGGGACAAAACGTCTACGTCAGAATAGACATCGACGGAAAGTCCACATATTTTTCATTGATTGACGGTAAAGTAACAATACACAGCAAGGAGTTATTCAACATGATTAAGGACTCCGACTTCGATAACTGCGAGTTGACTACTATAATAGACGTAATCCTAGACGAGGTGGTCTACTACCTTGGTGTAAAGAGGACGGAACTCTTCCGCAAGTTTGACCAACTCTTCGAGAGGATAACCGAGGGTCAAGTAAAAAACGTAGGAGAGGTAAAGGACCTAAGGAAAGAGATACAAACTCTGTACTCTGACTCGTCCTCACTATTTTACGTCGCTAAAAAGCTCTCTAAGTTCGTGAGTAAGGACACACTGGACAACGTGGCGTTTGCCTATGAGAGATCTGAGATCCTCATAACTAGGTCAGCTGACCTATATAACATATACCTGACGGAGGTACAAAACGAGTTAAACATAATAATAAAGAAACTTACTTCTATCTCCTTTATATTCCTACCGATTACGGCAATTGCTAGTATATACGCCGTCTCTTATTCGTCTTTGCCTTCATCACTGGACTCAATTGATACGGTGTACTTTCTAACTCCACTAATCGTACTAGGTATAGTGCTGACGTTGTATTTAAAGAAAATAAATTGGTTGTAGACAACTAGTGCCGGTCTGGTTCCACTGAGCTAGACATTCTTAGTTTCATTAAGGAGTTTTAATTAGGTCTGGTAGTGATTCGAAAAATTCTAACACGCATAGTATCTGTCACTTCTTCTCTCGAATCAGAGAGGGACCTGAAAATCACCGTGACATAGAGGAGACTTGACCAATTCCTTTTGATCTGCTCTTATACAAATAAGCTGTGTAATACCTTCTGTTTACTAAATACGTAGAATATAGGCTATTTTCTACTTTAAATTATCAACCTCGAATTGGGATGAAACAGAGAAAACTTTATATATGCAGAATTTTGTGAAAATTTGTAATTTTTTCTTTAAAGAAAAATAAATGAATTATTATTAAGCCATCTCTATTGCGGGGAGCACTCGTATTTAATGAAGCTTCAGTTATATGCATTACGACGTTAGATTTTAAGAATAAAGGCCCTTTCAACAAATTAAGAGGCTTAATAAACGTTTTTACTCTGTGCCTACGGGATTAGCAGTAGAGGCTTAAATTAATTTAATCAGCCAAATTAGAGCTGAATACTCTAAATACCTATACCGGTGTCTTATCCCTAGTAGTACTATTTACGCTCGAGGACTGTTGTGGATTAATTTCTGAAAATATAGAGCCTCATATCAATCCAGATATCGGGTGATAGGGACTAAGCCTATATTTAGCCGTAGAATATTAACTATAGTTTAGCCCCTATGCACGAGATTTATTCTATTTCGATCACATGATTTTTATATAATAGGAAAAGATTTAAATAGGAATAATGACGAGAATTCAGTGATGGGTTATGGAAAAAACGTACCAAATGGATAATGTAGACGTAAACTCCCTCCACGATAAAATAGTTAGTGAACTGCAAAACCAACGTTTCGAGATCCATAGGGATGAACCTAGGGATAATGGATTTAAGATATTCGTAAGAAGGGGAGAAGAACACGGAGAAGTGGAAGTCTTTAACGATTGGGGGACTGTGAGGTTGATTACACACGGTAGGTTAGAGTGGGAGTTAATGAATATCGTTGAACCCTTAATACAACAGCCAAGCCAGCAAAACCCCAACAGCTTACACTCAACCCCGCCCTATGATGCCCCAACAACCATTCACCCAACCACCGATGCCTCAAACTCAGATGCCCCGCCCCATGACACCTCCTACACAACCGTCAATGCCCCAACAACCTTTTATGCCTCAACAACCCACAGCTCCAACGGCTTTTCAACAGCCGGCAATGCAAGAGCACCAGCAATTATTAAACGCTCTTATGCAGAGCGGTTATCAAATAGAAGTGAACACTGTTAACGGGCAAATATTCTTTATAAGGGGTAGGAAAGGGAACTATGTAATAGATATTGAAGGTAGACCTCAACCCTGATTTTTCTTACTGATCCTATTTAATTACTAGAGTTTAACCAGTCGTGGAAATTTTTACTAGAGTAAAACTATTTGGTTAAAAATCGGGCTACTTTATCCTTAATTAGTGGAAATAGTTAGACTTACTTTCATTCCAGTTGTTTAAGAAAAAATTTAAATACGGGTAAGGGTTACTATCAGCTAGATATTTTATGTGGGTAAAGAGAGTAAGTTATATTATCCTGGTATCACTTCTGATACTCGAACTAGTCCCCGTCATCAGCTACGCATTATCTTCCACTACCCAAAGTGTCATAACCACTTCGTTTAACGTAAGAAACCCTAATTACCCAGTGGTACTAGTTGTAGGAGGAGAGGGGAAGAATATAAAGCTAGATATTTCCGGCTCTGGAAATACTTATACTATCTCTGTAAATCCCGGAGTATACTATCTTTACCTTCAAGGAGGGAGTTACCAGATTACGGCTTA
Source organism: Stygiolobus sp. CP850M (assembly GCF_037389425.1). Taxonomy (NCBI): domain Archaea; kingdom Thermoproteati; phylum Thermoproteota; class Thermoprotei; order Sulfolobales; family Sulfolobaceae; genus Stygiolobus; species Stygiolobus sp. CP850M. The sequence goes on along the minus strand of NZ_JBBHKR010000057.1, from coordinate 15,648 downwards.
TAATGCTACTCTGTTGAGAGTTATACCCTTACCTAGGGATCAGGGTGTTGTTGATTACGGGATAGGGAAGAACTTCCAACCTTATGTTCTGGAGTTTTACACTGTTTACGGTTCAATAAGTTATTATAATCTAAAGGCTGAAGAGTATCCAACAGATCTAGGTAGTTGGGAACCGGTCATTGCCCTACAACAAAACGTTGTTTTACAAGTCCTAACTACTAACGGAGTGCAAGAATACTGGGTACAGAACGTACTTCATATAGATACGCAAAACTATACTGGCAATATGGAAGTAAATGTGTGGAACTTTACAACATATAATGCCATCATGAACTCAAATGAACTGTATTTTACTCAAGGTAAAGTAAGACCGGATGTTTACATTTACCTACAACCCTCCTTTAGCTTTTATGTTAGCAACGGTACCACGGTAGTCACTACTGTAAATAACTCCCAAAGCGGGGCCACAATAATGTTCGGTATCATGAACAGTAGCGGTACGTTTTACTACGATAATCTGACTATTAAAGTCCCCGGTTTCATCACGTCTTACTTCTTGGTTGATGGAGAGAATAAAACTGGGAACGGTTTATATTACGACGCGGAACTTAACTTAGGAGGGATATTCGGGCATTCAGCTGTCTTCACTAGCGGTACAGCAGTCTTAAGTGTTAAGTACCGGTTAGTAAACGGTACAATAATATCACCACCTAACTTCTTCCCCTATTCATTAGACACTGCAGAAAGGGCTTTAGGGATTGAAGTATCTCCCATTAACGGTCAAGCGTTAATAGAGCCCGGCAGTATCTCCGAGTCTATAAAGAACTTCGGTGCACAAGAACTCCAACTATCTCCTTCAACTACGACTACCTCAACTCAATCTACCCCTACTCAAATTGAGGAGTACACATTATTCCTCTTTAATAACACGTTAGTGAGCGGGAACGGAGTGGTTTATGACCCAAATATTTGGCCCGTTGGAATACTGTATGACCCGTATAACGGCCTTGTGTATGTTGCAGACTACGGTAATAATCAAATAACCGTGATAAACCCAACTACTATGAGTGTTGTTGACACTATTGATGTAAGTGGTGGCCCTATTAGGATGGCATTAGACCCCATTAATCATTTAATATATGTCACATTATCCTCTTCTAACCAAGTAGCAGTACTCAATCCGAGTACTAACGCTATTGTTGATTATATGCCAGTCGGTTCGAGCCCTATAGGTATAATATATGCTGAAGGGTTAATCTACGTAGCTAATTCTGGTGAAACTACGATATCTGTGATTAACCCCAACACTGACCAAGTAATTAACACGATAAGCATTTCCGGTATTCCAATAAGGTTAGCTTTTGACCCCGTGAACGGCATGATTTATGCAACAACTAATAAAGGTGTGGTTGTTATAAACCCGAAAACGAACTCGCAAGTAACTACTATATCACTACCCTTCTCACTAGGGGTTGCTGCAGACCCTAGCACGGGCTACGTTTATGTTGCCGTAGCGTCTAGGGATTATGTTGCTGTTATAAACCCAAATACGAACACTGTAGTTAATGAAATAGTAACTGGTAGCAGTCTTACAAACATTAAGATCGGGGGCAATTTGATGTTTGTTGTAAACCGCGGTAGTGATACTCTAACAATTGTAAACCTTACTGACGATGATGTCGTAGCGATTATGCCCGTAGGAAATTTTCCTCAAGGGGACTGTATTGTAGGTAATTCAATTTACGTAGCTAATTCAAAGAGCAGCTCTATCTCTATCATAAGTAATATACAAATACCTTATGTGTCAGTTACTACGCCTATAACTACTAACAACATCTCCGTGCCTACACTAACTACTACTCAGACTATTAATGCACCGATGAATAAAATAATTATTGCAGTATCAATACATAAAATTAGGTAGTTTGTTAAGAGCTTTTGAGAAGCACTTGTTCTTCTTATTATTAATAGTAGCTTTAATCCTGGTAATACTAGCTGTTGTCGTAATAATATATGCTAAATATTGAATTTTATGTCATCGTCTTCAAACTATATATTAAGTGTTGGAGTAGATCACGTTCAGAATTTTAGCGAATCTATTTACGATAGTGTTAGTTGGAAAAATAACATACATATAGAGTTGAAAATTGATTGTTGATTTTTTATGTTATAAAAAGTTATTTTTTCTTTTTAGCCTCAATTAATATATATATTATCGGGATGATGTATTGTAACAATCCTCCTGCTAAACCAGAGTAGACGAGATATTGATGCACTGGCAACCTCAATATTAATATTATAGTCCCTAATATTATATCTATTAGTATTGTTATTAGTATTGTCACGACTATTAATATAGTTTTACTATCAATTTGTCTTATACTCGTGGTTATTCTATTAAACAGGATTTGTCTTATGCTCATGCTATTTATTAAAGGCATAACCCTTGTTCTTAAATTTCTCTGAATATTTTCTGATTTTCCTTTCTCGTTTATGTACTTTTTAAAGAGATGATAAGTGAGGTCTGCAAAGGATGTAGAGAAGGCTAAATAAGCTATCAATCCATTTATCCCTACTAATAGTTTACCTACTTTAGGATTTATGTTTAGTACAAGATTAAAATGACCAATTAAAATATATAATATAATAATTACAGTTATCACTAAAAAACCCATTATAACACCATATATGAATTCCTTCCTTTCATCTGGGGAATTCAAGTATTTTTTCTCCCTTAATTTATTAAATATAGGTGTAAAGCCTACCATCGCAAATAACGTTAAACCTATCCAGTCTATTTCAGTTATCTGTATTTTATCACCTGCACCTAAGAGTGGGATGAGTAGGATTAGTGATGATGTATAATAGTATTTGAATTTTACAAAATATGTAGAATTTCTATAATAATACATTATTATAAAAAGTATAATAGAAATAAATACTGTTATAAATACTGTGAACTCGAAGGGTAAGTTAAAGATTAAGGCTATGTCATTATTTGCAAAATACGATAAATAACCTAAACTAGCTGGTACGTCATAAAAAACAAAGCCTATAATTAAGAATAATTGTGCCCAATTATTTTCGTGTATTGACATTCTTTCTAGTCCTAAAATTACTAATATAGTTAATCCATATATCAGTATAATTAACGGAATTGTAAATATTAGAGAAAGTCCTTTCATGTCAAGATAATAGAAAATACCCAATCCTACAGTTGCAAAAAAAGATGTATGAATCCCTTCTTTAAAAGATTCTCGCTTAAAAAAGGACGCAAGTACGCTGAATATAATTATAAAAAGTCTTATAATTATAAAAGGTCCATTATTTTCTTTATTCATATCCTCCGCCTAAAAGAAGGTTTTTTATAGCCTGTCCTATTTCTCTAATATTTACCCTTATTTGCGCCTTCGTATCCCTATTTCTAATAGTTACTGTATTTTCATCTAAAGTTTTAGAATCTACAGTAACTACTAATGGGATACCTAGAGTATCAGCTTTAGCATATTGAGCCTCTATTTTACCTTTTTCAAATAATTTAAATGTAACGTAACCCAATGATCTTAATGTTAAATCGACTTTTTCAGCAACGTTAATAAATTCATCGCTATGATGGATAGAGGCTATACCTACTTCTAAAGGCGATATTTTGTATGGTATTCTAAATAGTGGCCAATTTCTATCTGATGGACTAGGGTCATAGTTTAGCAGTAAAACAGCCATTGCAATTCTATCTAGGCCAAAGGACGGTTCTACAACATGCGGGATCATACCGTTTTCACTTAAATTAGCACCAGAATATTTAGAGTGCACAGTGAGATCATAATCCGTTCTGTAAGCATTCCCTATTATTTCGACCCAATCATCTTCTATATTTACTTCCACGTCTATCGTCCCCTTAGAGTAGAAGGCCCTCTCTTCAGGTGGTACGACTCTGAATCTAATCTTATTGCCAGGTAAACCTAGTTCATTGGTTAGCCATTGCCACTCTCTACCTATCCAAAAGGCTAGTCTAACATTCGGCACTAAACCTTTTTTAACGGCTTCATTTAACTCCATTTCGATAGTCTGGTCTTCATAAAATATGGGTAATCTAATCTCTTTAACGCTGTCATAAAGTGGATGTGAATCTAAATGAGAGGGTAGAACGAATTCTTCTATTTCCATCTGTACGAACTCTCTGAGCCTAGATCCACGGGGCGATATTTCATTTCTGTAAGATCTGCCTACTTGTGCTATAGCGAATGGTAACTTTAGTCCAATTGCTTTAAAATTCATGAAATTAATGTAAATATTTTGTGCAGTCTCTGGTCTTAATGCGGCATTTATCTCATCGGTCAAACCTACTGTGAGTTCCAACATTAGACTCTTTTGTTTTGTTTCTTGTTCTTTTAGATCAGTTAAATCTCTAGGGCAGATTAGTTTACCATTAGTTTCCTTTAGTAAGTGATCTACTCTATAGGTATTCGAGCATTTTGGACATTTTATCACGGGATCAGTAAAATTGGAAAGATGTCCAGATGCCTCAAAGACGATTAATGGCAGTATCGTACTTCCATCCATTAAGAAGACATTAGGTATTTTCTTTATGAAGAAATTAATCCAGCTATCTATTATTTTCTGCCTTAGCATTGCACCTGGTGGTAGCCAATCTATAAATCCAGAAATATTTCTACCTTTGTAAATTTCTGCTGAATTAACGTAAAAATTCCTTAGGAATCTTTCTACATCTTGCTTGTACTTACTTTGACTCATTTTATTCATCTAATTAATATTAGCTCACTACGATATATAAATTTTACTAATGTTTATCTCATTATATACACTTAACTAACTCACTAGATTAATTTGATTATAGTAATTTATTTAATTTATAAATTGATCATTATAAGCAATACTGCTTTCGTCCTCAACAATGCTATGCGTTAATCTAATCGACGTAGGAGGTATATTAAGCGTACAAATAGTATAAATATTGAGTTATAAATCCTAATTTTGACAAAATATATTCAGAATCTTAGTTAGTATTTATATACAGAAAATTTTTCTATGTATAATAAAACCATAATTAATAACTTACACTATACAATTTTTACATTTATTATAATATTAATATAAATAATACAAAAAATCTTTTTAAATTTTTCATCTTTTACTCATTTTTACTTCTTCTTTTAATTTGTTAATTATGTTCTTCTTCAGAGTTTTTACTTATAGTCTTTTTCATATTAGCTGCAACGGGGGCTAGTAGGGAGTTAAATCTAGTGTTAGTAATGGGAGCTGTTGGGCTTAGTGTGCTAAGGACCTTAAAAAGGGAGATAAGGAAGCTAATTAGCAAGAAGCCAAATAACCTAAACGAGACAAAGGCTAGGGCAATACATGGAAGGAATGAAAATTAGTGAAATAGCCAAAATACTACAAGTTCACAAGAGCACAGTATATAGATGGATTAACGAATTCCAGAGAGGGAGAAAAATGTCTATTGCACAGGGAGAGAAAAGGAAGAAAAAAAAAAAAAGAAGGTAAATTAGAGGGAAATAAAGGTAGAAGAAATACAAGGAAAAACCATATGGAAGGCAAAAACATAGAGGAGAAGTCCAAAAGTAAAAATAAGCTACAGCTTGGAGAAGGGCGAGAAAAGACTGAAAATTCCCTGCATAAAACCCTACAAGATCGACAAGGAGAGACCAATAGATGCTGACTTAAGGAGAGGTTGAAGGGCGTTATTAAGAAGGGCGTAAAAGTGTTTTTCATGGACGAGTCTGGTATTAGTCATGATCCCTCTAGGGTTAGGAGGTTGGGTTTGTATGTTGTTAGGGTTGATTATCCAGGTGTTATGGTTACATTCCAGCTTGTATTCCCTTGTTTGATGGTAAGCCTTGTTTTATGCTAATTTATTCCAATGTTGATTCTAGGGTTTTCGCTAATTTTCTTTACTTGCTTAGGGTTAGGAATTCTGGTAATGTGGTGTTGATTCTTGATAATGCTAAGTTTCACAAGTCTTCTTATGTTTTAGTTACAGCTTTTAGGCTTAACATTATTTTTCTTGCCTCCCTATTCTCCGGATTTAAACCCAATTGAGTTGGTTTGGAAGGATTTGAAGCGTTGGGTTAATACTTATTATTACTCTTGTTATGCTCTAGAATTGAGGATAAGTTCTATTATTTGGTTTCTAAGGGTAATTATACTAGGTATTGGATTAATAAGTTTCATGACGTGCTTGGGGATCTTGAGGAAGGTATAAGTATGGGAAAATTTTTCTCATATTTGATTTATTATCTGTTAACAAGTTTTATCAAGTTTTATCTCAGAATAATACAGGCTTTTCTCAATATTTTTCTATATTTTGTATTGAGAGAAGTTAAAAGCTTGTTGCAACTATTATGAAAAAGACTATAACAAGAGTGATTTTTCTTTAATCCATGCGTTAGCTTTAAGCATTGGGAAAGATAATATTAATGAAATCAACATGACTCCTAAAAAGTCCAAGACTAGCAACGTCTTGTCTTCCTAGGTTAAACTTCTCTCAGAATGTGAGAGTCCCTTCAAATCTCTCGGTGTATTAAGGACTTCAGAGGCTTCGGTTATGCCTTGTTATGCTGATATTGTGATAACATTGGGTGGTATGGTATTCGTATAAAAGGAGATAGTTAAGCATAATTCATAGCGAAATGGAGAAAAATAGGGGCATTTGGTTGATAGATCATCTTTCGTTGTGACGAATTTCAAGTGAGATATCCTTACTTGGTCTTGTCTAAGAGGAGACTTTAAGCATGATGCGGTAAACCATACCGACTCTTACGTTAGTGACCTAAAATTTACGAGAGTAACGTCTGTTTTAAAGTACCGAATATGAAGAATAAAACGTCTAGTATATAGAATAAAATTTTTATAAAGTTATGCACATTATATCAGTATAGAAAGGAGTGATGGTTGAGAGGTTTGGGTAGGGTGAAGTTGACTTTGATAAATAGGAAGACTGGGAATCAAGTGACTTTACAAAATGTTAACCCTACGCGGACAACGGAGCAGTTGACTGACGAGTTGAGGGGTCTTGTGAATAGTGCGGAAACAGCGACATTTTTTAAACGGGAAAGTGATGGAGAATTAGTACCCATAAATGTAGCTACCGTGAATAACCTAGATGCCGGGTGAAAACCAATCGATAGCACAAGGTGGGGTGCAGAAGATGGTAGGATTCTGGGACTGGTTTCGGAAGAAGGAAGAAAACTGGGACGATGAACTCCTCGAGGCGGCTGAGTTTGGTGACTTGATTAAAGTACAAACAGCACTCGAAAAGGGGGCGAACCCAAACACTGAAACTTTGCTCACTGGGAGGAGGACGCCATTGCATAAAGCACCACTTAATGGTCATGTTGAGATTGTTAGGGTTTTGCTTAAGCGTGGTGCTGACCCAAACGCTAAAGATAATTACGGCAGTACGCCATTGCATGAAGCAGCAAAAGAAGGTCATGTCGAGATTGTCAAACTGATGCTTGAGCGTGGCGCTGACCCGCGGATTGCCGACAATGGGGGGTGTATTCCCTTAGATTATGCTGAAGATAGTGTAATTCGTAGTTTACTTGAGAGTGCCATGAGAAATAGTTAATCTGAAGTACCTAGGAAACCTAGGATGCAAGGTAATGAAGCAACACGGGTAGATAAGGGTGATATTGAAAGAAAATCAGACAAAAATGAAAAATTACCTATAGTAGAACAACAATCAATAATAAGAAACCAAGGCGTAATGCAAATCCCCAACTACGAGGTCTTGGAAACTATAGGTGTAGGTGGTTCCGCTATAGTTTACTAAGCGAGGAGGGAAAAAAGATTCATTGCTTGTAGCTATAAAAGTTCCTATAGTTCCTGATAAGGATTTTGTCAAAGAGTTGGCAGTATGGCTACAATTAAAAAATCATCCAAATATAGTAAAACTCTTAGGTTATGATATAAATCCTAGACCTTACAAGGTAATGGAACTAATGAAGGGGTCACTTCACGGAAAGACTTTTGATAAGGATACAGCTACTAGGATAATTTTAGATGTTCTTTCTGGACTAAAACACGCTCATGAAAAGGGAATAATTCATAGGGACATAAAACCATCTAACATACTTTTAGATGCTAACGGTAGGGCGAAGATTAGTGATTGGGGAACAGCAAAATTTTCAGATATAATCACATCTACAAACAACGAAGCATTTACCCTTATTTACGCGGCACCGGAACAATTAGATCCACAATTAGGTCCAATTGACGAAAAAACGGATGTATATCAAGTATGTGAAGTATTTTATGAGATCCTTCCTGGTAGGCCGGTTTTCCAAGGATATGTAGAAGTATATAGTAAAAAACTTAATATGCAAATCACTCTACCGTCCAGCATTGATCCAGACCTAAAGGATTATGACAAAATATTTTTGAAGTGTTTATCTCCCAAGAAAGAAGACAGATATTCTACTGAAGAACTTATATCCATTTTATCTAATAAGCAATATACTAGACTTACAACTAAAAATACTGCGTATGCCCTTTTTGGCCCTCCTCTTCCACCCCTTTAATATTGAGTAAGCATCATTTATAGCCTTGTCAACATAATGGGAAGCTAGATTGTTAATCTTCTCAAGCTCGTTTATCAACGCCGTTGTCAACAGTTTCAGATAAACCGTGAATTTTATGTCATTTGACATTATTTAATATCCCTAATCCCTTTAATGCTATTACAGCAGTTATGGGACTTTAACGTAACTTAAAGATTTTCATTAGCCCAGGCGGTCCGCCTAAATAACGTTCAACGAACCTGAGGAACGCCTCCACACTCCTCAGGTTCAGCTCCCCTATCAGCTCCCTGACAACGTTGACCATGATGGTGAAGATCGTGAGGTAGCCCTGAAGCCTCTCTCTCCTCCAGAACGAGGAGTCCTCCAGTCCCAAGGCCTTCACGTCCCTGTGGAGCTCCTCGATCTCCCACCTCATTTTCCATGCCTCCTCGATCTCCTCCTCGCTGAGCGAGAGATCGGTCGTGTAGAGGTACTTGGCGTGTGTCCCGGAGTCACGTTCCCGGACTAGCAATTTTACCGTAATCACTCGGTCTCCCAGAGTCAGGTCGGCGTAGTAGACGCCGGGGGATAGGTCCCCCACTCGGAGGTGTCCCTCCACCTCCTCGAGGGTCCCCCGGACCGACTCGACCCTGAGTAGCCTCCGGTTGGACTTGAGCTCAGACACCACGTTGTCCTTCACGAGCTTCTCCGACCAGTACCACGAGTCGAAGACGACCTTGGACACGCGGAAGTACCCCTTGAGCACGTCCAACATCTCCCTGGCCAAGTCGATCTTGGTCTTGAACTCGGTGACCATCCCCAAGTCCAACATCTTCCTCACGGCGTAGGGGAAAGCCCCCACCATGAACGCCCTGCCCGTGGAGAGGTCCACTATGGCGACCGTGAGGAGCTGGACGCCCCTCTCGAACCTCCCGTGGGTGTGGCAGTAGATCCAGTAGTTTCCGTGGGGGCTCACGTCCTTTCCTCTGGAGTACTCCTTGTGGTCCACGGTGTCGTCTATGATCACTGCCACCTCACCTTTCACCAGCCCCGACAGGACCTTTAAGTAGTCCCTCCACGCGTCTTCGAGTTCTCCCAACGCCTCCAGCAGGTTTGCGTAGTCTAACCCGAACGTCTCAGCAGCATTCTTCACGCTGGCCCTACCGCCTAGCAGGGTCATGAGGACTAGTGCTAGTCCTACCCTCCTGCTCCTCCCGTTCCTTCTCACTATGCCCAAAACTTGGTTGACTGCCTTGACCAACCTCTCCTTAGCGTACTCTACTTGTCCCTTCAACATCTTTCAGTAGAACAACGTTGAAAAATAAAAACTTCTCGCTAATACCGACTTCTTGGTATTACCTCCCTAAGATTCCCATAACTGCTGGCTATTAAACGAGCTGAGGCTGTATGCCTATCGAAAATAATGTGATTGCAAGTTTATAGTCTTTCATGTAGAGAATATTGTTACGAAATAAGTATAATCAAAACGAGCTATATTTTCTTTCTTCATCCAAAATGGTCTAACCAAGCAATTACGTTATAGATAAAATGGTAGGTTAGGTTTGTAGATTTAATATAGCGTTTTGTACGTAATCCTTAACCTTGAATTGAAATGAATAAGCGTTCATGAAAGTAATTCCGTTTATCGTCATTTTAGGAGTTACTGAATTTTCGTGGAGATGCCCGTAAATGTAGTAGAGTATCTTGTTGTTGGGATTGAAAATTATGTCAGATAAGTCTTGTCCATCATAAGCGTTGAAAAATGAACGTTTTTTAATCAAATCCTTAAGCGGTGCATGATGTGTGACTATTATGGTTTGTCTCCCCCTTATGTTCCTTTTTATCTTCTCCTTATTTGTCTTAGCGAAACTCCTTGATTCAAGCTTTGTATATAAGCAGTCGTTGTGCCAACTATAACAAGGACACTCATTCATAGTGCTGAGGTAAACACAATTACTCCTTATATACTCTTTGCTAAACCCGTAGGGATTACAATTTTCATAATCGAAATCGGTATAGCCTGGGGCAAAAGAGTAATCATACCAACCTACATTGCCAACAACGTCGTAATCCCCTAACTGTGTCCTATCTATAGCATCTAACAGTTCTACGTTGTATTTTTCGCTTAGCTTGTTTATTCTTTCTATTTTGCTGATGCTGTCTGTGTCTTTCTCGTGTATCCATAAGTCATGGTTTCCCAGAACTGTAATTACCCTCATTCTCTGACCAGCTTTCCTCAACTTTACGAAAAGTTTTTCCAGATCTCCTAGCTTTCCGTCAACGGTCAAGCCTCCTGAGATTATAAGGGCATCGGGTTTTACCAGTTTTATCCCCTCCAGTATTGTAGCTAAGTAAGGTGACGGCATATGAATATCTGTCGTAACAAGTACTTTAGTCATTAAGTATAGATACGTTACCTGCATTTAAATGATTAATAGTCCCTAATCTTAATTGTGGATAATATGTTTCAAGTAGCCTCATTTTAAGGATAGATAAATCATTTTGCTTGCATAAGTTGCGACACTTAACGAGATTCAGTTCTTTACCTTGAAATTTATAACTTATGAGTTTTATATTCTAAAAATTTATATAGTCAAAATAAATTGTCAACATTTCTAAACTAATTTTTCTAAACAGTATAAACTGTTGTAGATCTACACTAATTAGAAAATTTATCTACATTGTTCTTCGAGTATATAAACTAATTATCATCGTGTATTTTCACGTGGTAAATGGATTCACCTCGTTTCTCTACAATACTTCAGGAAGAGTCGATTAGCCTTGACCTTTAATCAATTCGGTTATAAAATGAGTGTGTCATTTCTAGCCTTCAAGATCCCTTTCACGCTTGAATCCGCATTGTGGAAGAGAATACATGATTACTAAAAATGACCATTAACCGTTATCACTTTCACTTAAATCAACACGATGTACGCAGAGAATACGATGAGGTAATATGTTCTACACACATTGCTTACTATTTAAACATTATTATCCTGATTGCTTTGTGGACTACTTCAGAATTATACAAAAATTTATAAAAAATAATTACGAGTATTACCCATGGGAAAGAGTAAGTACAAGAGGGATTGGCACAAGTACGACGAGAACGTTATAATGAGATATACCCTTATGTTCCCCTTCTACGTCTTCGAACACTGGTGGGATTTACTAGCAGAGGAGAATAGATATGCAAAGAAAACCTACAAGGCACCAAAGGAGTTCAACGAATTCCTAGCATTCCTCCACTTGTTCTTACCTTATAGGGCTATTGAAGGAGTATTGAGAGCACTAGAGAGACTGAAAATCATCCCAACAAGCCTAGACTACTCAACAATATGGGAAAGAGTAAGAAACATGAACATAAAATTCCCAGAAGCAAACGACGAGCTGGAAGTAATAGCAGACGCAACGGGAATAAGCACAAACAAGGGAGGACAATACATTATAGCAAAATGGGGTAAAACCAAGGACTCAAAATTCCTCAAGATCGAAATAGTAATGGATAAAGACCAATTCAACATAATAAACGCCGAAGTAACCACAAACGAGGTTGAGACTGCAGTTAAGACAGTTAAGGATTTACAAGACAAGGGAAAGAAGGTCAAGAAATTTTATGGAGATAAAGTTTATGATGCTAATAAGGTTTACAAGACCGGGGTTGAGGTCGTTGTCCCACCTAGGAAGAACGCTTCTACTAGGCGCGGCCATCCAGCTAGGCTGTAAAAGAGTTCAAGAGGTTATAATCGTTGGAGGGAGGAGAAGGGTTATGGTGTTAGGTGGAAGATTGAATCCTTATTCTCAGCTGTGAAGCGCACTTTTGGGGAATCCGTCAGGGCTACAAGCTTTTTGGGACAAGTGGTTGAGGCTAAGCTCAAGTTCTGGGCTTATGCGTGGATGGTCCACTTGGCTAATTCCTTAGTTGGTAGAGCTCCGGGTATTAGGGTGTAAGCTTGCAAATAACGTTGAAATAAATATTAATTACTGAAAAATTCTCAATGTATCATATCATGCTTATGAAATAAATTGAAGAGATCAACAAAGCATATCCTGATATTAACTTACACTATTATCGTTCCCTTAGGGTAGAAAGGTTCTCTTTTCGGGTTCCACGACTGTGAATACAATCTTATTCCCTAGTCACCTTACAGATACTCGGACATTTTTACATGGGATTGGTAAAACTGGACAGATGTCCAGATGCTTCATAAACGGTTATCAGTAGTATCGTATTTGAATTCAACAAGGAAGTATTAGTTATTTTTCTTTATAAAGAAATAATTTCATTAATCTATTATTTTCTGCCTTAGTAGTGTTCCAAGTGGTAGCCAACACATAATTCTAGAAATATTTTACTGAATTAACATTAAAGTTCTTTAGGAGTCTATCTATCTAACTTAAACTTACCTTTATTTTTTATTTTATTAAATATATTATTTTATTACTTTTAATAAACTTGTTATGTTAATAATATCTTATTATAAATGTTTTACTAGCTCGCTATCAAGTATATAAATAGTTTTGGCTATTGAGCATAAATCCTAGTTTTAGTGAGAATATTAAAAACTCAGTTAGGATATTAAAAAACAACTTGAATTCATAATTAATCACTTACACTACTTAATTTTAGGTGTTTACTTCCTTAATGTTAATCTGAATTATACTATAACATTCCTAATTCCCCTTATATTCATCTAATTTTTTGACAAGGTCTTTTTGGAATTTTGGTAGGATTCTAATCTTTTTTCTTCCGCGCGTTTGTTTATATACTCTATTAGCTCGTTCTCGTCCGTAATACCTAGACCTACCTTAGCCCATTCTTTTATTTCAGGGTGCTGCTGCAAGATATTTCTAATATCATCAACCAATCTATGTATCCTTTCTCTACCACTTACATGAGAAGATGAACTTATTCTCGCTAAACCACCTAGACCGAAAGCTAGTGAAGAGATAACTAGACCCTTTTTCCTCAGTCTCTCTAAAATATTTCTAACCGTCTGAACGTCCTCTTTCAAATAGTCCGCTATCTCCTTAGGTGTAGTAGGAGTTCCAGCCTTAGAAAGAATATCTATACTTATAACCACTGCACATTCTGCAGGTGTCAATCTTTTTGGGTTTGAATGACCTAACTCATTCATGCATACTTACTTAATATAGTTAGCCTAATAAATTTACTCGCATTTAGGTATTATGATAATCTTCTACATAATCCGTCAGATAAAATTATTATGGTGAATTAAATTAATCTAAAGCGTATACTAAAAAGAGAATTCACCCATCAACTAATGATTGAAAATCTCACTTTGTATATATTTATTTTCAATAATAATATTCTCTAGTAGAAAATTGGACTTATAATCACGTGAACTTTAAATTAATTATAAAACCTATAGGAAAAAACTTAAAAGTTTCTTATTAATTATCCATTATTATATATTAGTAAAAAGAGAAATCGTATTATCAATTTCTTTAACATCCTTCACAGTTTTCTCTGGCTTTACTAACGGCTTTACCCCAGCCCATCCTAGCGATGAGGTTAGCTGGACTAACTATAACCTCAATTTCATTATCGCATGTCCTAATCTCCAATGGATCGTCTGAAGTGATCTCACAACCTCCATGCCTTCTGACTAAATTCATTAACTCTGAAAAAGATATATCATCAATTATTTTAGATACTTCATCGCATACACTTTCAGAGATAGTGTAGACTTTGACGTTTGCTGCTGCACCTCGAAAGCTCAATTTCGTATTTACACATAGTTCCATATACTTTATACTACTTAGTTACTTAAAAATTTTCTTTCTATAATTAGATATTACACAAAATAATGAATTTACAATTCATTTTACTCATCTTTTGGCTATAATGACGACTACTATTATAGCGATAATAATCAATACTATTATCAATATTAGCGCTGAAATATTCAAGGTACCATAAAATGTTTGATTCTGAGTAGAGGTTGTATTACTATATAGACTACTTGACGTAACAGATGTTTGATTCTGAATAATGGTTGTGCTGTAACTTGACGTAGTAACAGAAGATTGGGTTGTTGTTTCAGAGTTAGTCGTGGTTGAATTAGTCGTAGTTTGCGTATTATTAACTAATATTTTATAATTCGGAGTCAGGAAGAAAGGTTGAGTAACAATTATTTCATCAGATCCATTAAGTACATATGTTGTCCCGATCACATTTACAACTTTAGGAATTACTATAATCGAACCGTTATTATACCACCCTGAAATACTTCCGTTAGGTAGATATATATTTACCCAAAATTGTGGGATAGCTTTAATGTTAACTTGTAGTGGTTCATTTACAATAAATATCTGAGGCTGACTAAAGACCTCCAATCTCTCGAAGGAACTCAAGTATTCGTACTTAGGAATTTCTATTGTTGTCCCAGCCGGGTAGTAACCGCTTACAAGGGTTCTATTGGTACCGTTTATTACTGCAAGTAATGGTGATCCCGTGAAATTGACCTCGACATAGTATTCTACGATGTAAGGTATTTTAATTGACATCGGAGATTCGACAATAAAATTGAAAGTTTGAGTGATATTGTAGATCTCGTGTTGGCTTATCGGGATCACTTGCGGAAATACTTCAATTGTAGACCCTCTATTGTACCAACCGGTACTCAATTTTTCTTCAACTCCGTTTATATAAGCGGAAACGTTTAGGTTTGTAGTTACATAATACTGCATAACATAATTTGCTATTATAGTATAGTCCCCCGGTTGATTTATTGTGAAACTACTAGAAGTAGTATTTCCATTTAGGGTCACTTCAGCCAGAATAAACCTGGAAGTACCATTAATGTATTTCACATTAACAAATGTTATATTAGCTGGTAAAGTAACGATATACGTTTTATTAGCATTGTGTATAGAGCCATTTACGTAATAAAACGGAAGTGTAGAAACTACGTCAATTTTGGCTATTTCAATCGGTTGTATTCCTACAAATTCAAGCAACTGATTGAAATACGGATTATTCCAGAGCCCAAATGGGTCACCGTTCCAACCATTATAATTCCAGATGCCTATGAAGTTTATACCCATAGAATTTAATTGAGATATTACGTCCTCGTAATAGTTT